>NZ_JEYB01000041.1:0-35497 GCF_000582255.1 Acinetobacter sp. 1566109
AATTATCTATTTATGGCAATGACTATGACACAGTAGATGGGACAGGTGTACGTGATTATATCCATGTTGTTGACTTAGCGAATGCGCATTTATGCGCTCTCAATAACCGTTTAAAAGCGCAAGGTTGCCGTGCATGGAATATTGGCACAGGGAATGGGTCATCGGTATTACAAGTTAAAAATACCTTTGAACAGGTGAATGGTGTAGCTGTAGCTTTTGAATTTTCACCACGTCGAGCGGGTGATGTAGCCACTTCTTTTGCCGATAATGCGCGTGCTGTTGCTGAGCTGGGTTGGAAACCGCAATATGGTTTAGAAGATATGTTAAAAGATAGTTGGAATTGGCAAAAACAAAATCCGACAGGATATAAAAATTGATTATTTAATTTTTCTAAATATCAGTTACCTATCTTTATTGAATTGAGATAAAGCTCTTTTCTAAAAAGAGGCTACAGTTGTAGTGACTACTTTCATGCTAGTATTCGCCACAATCTCCTGTTAGCCTCTTTTTGTCGTCATGGTTTTTCTGCGCCAACAACTGTTATTTATCTTTATTGCTTTTTTGTCTACCTGTATAGGTGTATATGTTGCATGGGATCTGAATCTGACATGGCATAAGTTTTATAGCTATTTGATTTCAGAAAAGGCTATTTTTTCAATTCTCTTTAATTATGCGGTAATTCAACTTTTTTTTATTGTCTTAGGTCGTAAATATACTGCACTCTTTTTAAGCCAATTATTCGTTATATTTTTAAATTTCATTAATAAAAAGAAGCAACAATATTTATTTAGTAATTTAAGCCCTGAAGATATTTTTTTACTTCCTGAGGCAATGAAAGCCACCCCTTGGCACTTACAACTTATTTTTTTCACGCTCATTATTTTCTTCCTTATTGTACTTCTGATTGCTATACGTAAAGAAAGTAAAGTGACTTTTCATACCTATGTTCCCAATATCGTTATTTTTGGATTGCTGGGTAGTGGCTTAATTTATTTAAATTTTATTAAAAATCCTACTGGGGCTTGTTTCTCTGAAAATAAACCCATGATTTGCGCCAGTTTACAAGAGTTTCCAAATACCAGAAATGACTGGATTGGGGACTATCGGAAAATTCAAGATTATGGTTTTGTGACGTTTTACATATCTAAGGTATTAGATAATGTAACGAGTGTATTATTACCTAACCGTAAAGTATCTGAGCAAGACATGCTACAAATTTTGCAGCAGCATCATTTGGATCAATCTTTAGATGAGGATGAAAAGGAATATCCGAACATTGTTATCGTGATGGAAGAATCTTTTTGGGATTCTCATCATTTAGATAGTGGTTTACCAAAAGATTTACTATCTTTTATTCATCAAAATCAAGTGTCTAATTTATTGTCTCCTTCTTTTGGTGGAGGTACTGCAAATGTCGAATTTGAAGTACTTACCAGCCTCAACACAACTTTTTTCCCAAATGAATTGTTATATGTTTCTAAGTTGAAAAAGCCAATTTATGCTCTACCTTATTATTTAAATTCAATTGGTTATCAGACTGTCGCAATGCATAATAACTACAGTTATTATTATAATCGTAATAAGGTATATCCAGACCTAGGGTTTGATAAATTTATATCGCTTGAAAATATGATTGCCCAAAAAGATCGCTCTACAGTCTTTAATTTGGGAGGATGGGCTACAGATGATCTTATTTTTGATTCGATTAAGTCCACTTTAGAAGAGAACGAGCAACAGCCAAAGTTTATTTATGCGATTACTGTTGAAAATCATCCTATGTATAACGATGATCGTTTTGGTAAGCAAAATTATAAATTTAACAAAGAGCTGTCTGAGACTGAAAAGCAAAAGTTAAGTACTTATACTGCTGGAACTGCGCGTGCTAACCAAAAGTTAAAAGAGCTCGCTGAATATTTAAAGACAGTAGATCGACCAACAATTTTAATTGCTTTTGGTGATCATTTGCCAAATCTACAGGAGGTTTATGAGAGTTATGGATTTTTTAAAGATGATCCTGAGCGAACTAACTTAAAAAATTACCAGACACCGTTTGTAGTGTGGAGCAATTATAAATTAGATAAGAAGCCTTTGAAGCAACCTTATATTGCCGCAAGTTTCGTTGCTCCAAAACTATTAAAGTTAGCAGGGTTACCTTTATCTGATTACTATCAATTTGTTGATGATGTCTCGAGTTGTTATAGTGCCATTCACCAAAAATTTATCAATGAAAATCCAACGTGTAATTTTGATAAGAAAGCGCTGTTAAAAGGTTATGAAAATCTAAATAAGGATGTATTAGATGGACATAATCATACTTATAAAATTATGCAGAATAACCAAAAGGAGATGGAACAATAATGTCCCATCTCTTTGAGATGAACTCTATTAAGACTGAATTAATCCAGTCAATTCATCTACATAATGTTGCATTGGCTGAGCTTGGCGGTCTGCACGGCTTTCAATATTAAGACGTAGTAAAGGCTCGGTGTTTGAAGCACGGACATTAAAACGCCACGCACCAAAGTCGAGGCTTACACCATCGGTACGGTCAATTTCCGGGTTTTGAGCAGCATAGAAATCAAAAATCTTTTGAATAGTGATTTGTGTATCAGTTACTTTAAAGTTGATTTCACCACTACAAGGAAACTTGGTAATCATATTTTCAACGAGTGTTGAAAGTGATTGCCCTGTTTCAGAAAGCAGGGCAACAGTAAGTAACCACGGAATCATACCGCTGTCACAGTAAGCAAAGTCACGGAAATAGTGATGAGCACTCATTTCCCCGCCATATACGGCATTGTGTTCACGCATAACGTCTTTAATGAACGCGTGACCAGATTTTGACTGTACAGCAACACCTTTATATTCGTCGACGATATCAAACGTGTTCCACACTAAACGTGGGTCATGCACAATTTTTTCGCCTGACTGTTTAATCAAGAAAGCTTGAGCCAATAGACCCACAATATAGTAGCCCTCAATGAATTGACCTTTTTCATCGAACAAGAAACAGCGGTCAAAGTCGCCGTCCCATGCAATACCCATATCTGCTTTATGCTCAAGAACAGCATTTCGGGTACTGTCACGGTTTTCAATTAAAATTGGGTTAGGGATGCCATTTGGGAAAGTACCATCTGCTTCATGGTGAATTTTAATAAATTCAACTGGTACATTAAGCGCTTTAAATTTTTCTTCAATGGCATCAATCACATGACCAGCTGCACCATTACCTGCGTTTACTACTAACTTTAATGGACGGATTTTTGCAGGTTCAATATAAGTAATTAAGTGATCAACGAACTCAGGCAAAATGTTATAGCTTTGCGTTGTACCTTTTTGGCTAACTTCTTCAAAGTTATTAGTTTCTGCTAAAGCCTGAATTTCTTTTAAACCAGTATCGGCACTAATTGGACGAGCATTTTCGCGAACCAATTTCATACCGTTATAGTCCATTGGATTATGACTTGCAGTAACTTCTATACCACCTTGTACATCGAGATGGAAAGCAGCAAAGTAAACTTCTTCAGTCCCCGTCATGCCCAAATCAAGAACGTCCACTCCCGCATCATTTAACCCGCGGATGGTCGCTTGTTTTAAGGCTTCACTGCTTAGACGAATATCACATCCTACAACCACAGTCTTTGGTTTATAGATTTGTCCGTAAGCGCGGCCAATTTTATAGGCGATTTCTTCATTCAATTCGGTGCCGAGTTTGCCTCGGATATCATAAGCTTTAAAACACGTTAAAGTAGTCATTATTCAATTCAATACATGTGGTTTGAGTTGTGTGCACATTATACATAGATCATGAATCAGGTATGTTTATAGTTTTATATTCAAATTTTTCATTCCATTTCTGTAGTTAATATTTAAGTTTATAAGAAAGTATTTTTACGACTTTAGTCTAATAAATAAATTTATAAATTAGAAATTACTTGATTTTACTTAATAGTATTGGTCATACCAATTATGGTGATTATTTAATTGTTGATCTTGCCAATATCTGTGTTTATGATGCGATCTGCGGTTTAAGGAATAACATTTGCACTTAAATTTTAATTGGTCATACCAACTGTGTTGAATGTTTAAAAGTTTAAGGTAAAAAAATTCGCCCCGGCATTTCAAGGAGATGACAATGCTCAATATGTGGCAACAACTTTATGACCCTTTAAATAATATTTGGCTGTCCAGTGCGGTTGCGTTAATCCCGATTATTTTCTTCTTTTTGGCATTGGCTGTTTTTCGTTTAAAAGGCAGTATCGCGGGTACGGGCACAGTTATTATTGCATTATTGATTGCTCTCTTTTTCTATCAAATGCCGGGCCAAATGGCCTTCGCATCCATTATCTATGGTTTCTTCTATGGTCTATGGCCAATTTCGTGGATCATTATCGGGGCAGTGTTTCTATACAAGATTTCGGTAAAAACAGGCCAGTTTGAAGTTATCCGTTCAAGTATTTTGTCGATTACTGAAGATCAACGTCTGCAAATGTTACTGGTTGGTTTTGCATTTGGTACTTTCCTTGAGGGGGCGGCGGGCTTTGGTGCTCCTGTTGCAATTACCGCTGCACTACTTGTCGGTTTAGGCTTTAAACCACTTTATGCTGCTGGTTTATGTTTGATCGTAAATACAGCACCAGTTGCGTTCGGTGCAATGGGTATTCCAATTATTGTGGCTGGGCAGGTGTCGGGTGTAGACACTATGGAAATTAGCCAGATGGTGGGGCGTCAGTTGCCGTTTTTAACGCTGATTGTGCTGTTCTGGATTATGGCGATTATGGATGGCTGGCGTGGTGTTAAAGAAACTTGGCCTGCGGTAGTCGTTGGTGGTGGTTCGTTTGCGATTGCCCAATATCTTACATCTAACTTTATTGGCCCTGAATTACCAGACATTACCGCTGCAATTGCGTCATTGGTGAGCTTAACTTTGCTGTTCCGCGTTTGGCAACCAAAACATATTTTCCGTTTTGGACCTGAAGCGGGTCAGACGTTGACTCAGCAACCTACTACGGTTCAACGTTACAGTATTGGGAAAATTGCTAAGGCGTGGTCTCCATTTGCTATTTTAACGGTCATGGTAACCATCTGGAGTGTTAAGCCATTTAAAGCATTATTTGCAAAAGATGGTGCTCTTGAACACTGGATTTTTAAACTTGAAGTGCCGTACTTGCATAAATTGGTCGAAAAAATGCCGCCGATTGTGGCAGAGATGAAACCATACGAGGCGATTTATAAGTTTGACTGGTTCTCTGCAACAGGTACGGCAATTTTTATTGCTGCAATCATCACCGCTATTTTCTTAAAAATGAAAGCAAGTGAGGCAGTAACAACCTTTGGTGAAACACTCAATGAGTTGAAAACACCGATTTATTCAATTGGTATGGTGTTGGCATTTGCTTTTATTGCGAACTATTCAGGTTTATCTGCTACTTTGGCTTTAGCTTTATCGCATACAGGTCATGCGTTTACTTTCTTCTCGCCATTTTTGGGTTGGCTTGGTGTGTTCCTTACAGGTTCAGACACCTCTTCAAATGCCTTGTTCTCGGCACTACAGGCAACTACAGCACAGCAAATTGGTATTCCGGAAGTGTTATTGGTTGCTGCGAATACCAGCGGTGGTGTGACTGGTAAGATGATTTCTCCGCAGTCGATTGCGATTGCTTGTGCCGCAGTAGGCTTAGTTGGAAAAGAGTCTGACTTGTTCCGTTTCACCGTAAAACATAGCATCATATTCACTGTCTTTGTTGGCATCATTATTACGGTTCAGGCTTATCTGGTTCCGTGGATGATTCCATAACTCCAGTGAAGGAAACGCGATGAGAATCTCCGATCAAGTGGTCATGAAATTGCAGGCATTAATTGAAGAGCGTCACATGAAAAAAGGTGACCGTTTGCCTGCCGAACGCCAGCTTGCAACTAGCTTGGGAGTTTCTCGTCCGTCTTTGCGTGAAGCCATTCAACAGCTCAATAGTCAAGGTGTACTGATTAGCCGCCGTGGCGATGGGACTTATATTCAGCAGTTACCTGAACAGTGGCCACAGCAACTCATTGTGAACCCAATTAGCAACCTGATTGAAGAAGATCCGTTATACCGTTTTGATGTGCAAGAGGCGCGGTTATTACTTGAAGGTGGCACTGCTTGGTATGCCGCATTACGTTCAACGCCTGAAGATCGAGCCAAAATTCATCATTATTTTAATGAAATTAGCCGTCACCAAAATGCGGGTGACTCAGCACAGGCCGCGGTGGCAGATGCTGAATTCCACTTAGCAATTGCCGAAGCATCTCACAATGTGGTGCTGATTCAAATGATGCGTAGCTTGTTTGATTTGCTGCAATACAACGTCTTGTTAGGGCGTAAGAAAGTTTATAACGACCCTGTCAATGGTGACTTGCTCAGCGAGCAGCATTTTCAGGTGATGGATGCTATTGATCGTAAAGATCCCGAGGCCGCACGCCAAGCTGTCTGCGGTCATATTGAATTTGTGATTAATCATGTGCGTTCTCTGGATGAAGATGAAGCTCGCCAGAAACGTGCAAATCGTTTAAATAGAGTTGATTCAAAATGATTATATCTTCTGGCAATGATTATCGTGCTGCGGCACAACGTCGCTTACCTCCATTTTTATTTCACTACATCGATGGTGGAGCGTATTCGGAATATACCTTAAAGCGTAACGTACAAGATTTGTCAGAAATTGCATTGCGTCAACGTGTGCTGAATGACATGTCCGCGTTGAGTTTAGAGACAAAACTGTTTAATGAAACGCTGTCGATGCCAGTTGCCTTGGCACCTGTAGGCTTAACAGGTATGTATGCGCGCCGTGGTGAAGTGCAGGCCGCGATGGCTGCCGATAAAAAGGGCATTCCATTTACGCTTTCAACGGTTTCAGTTTGTCCGATTGAAGAAGTTGCACCTGCGATTAACCGCCCAATGTGGTTTCAGCTTTATGTATTACGTGACCGTGGTTTTATGCGTAATGCTTTGGAGCGTGCAAAAGCGGCGGGTTGTTCAACACTGGTGTTTACCGTAGATATGCCTGTGCCGGGTGCACGTTACCGTGATGCACATTCGGGTATGAGTGGGCCAAATGCTGCGATGCGCCGCTATATGCAGTCTATGTTCCATCCACATTGGTCGTGGAATGTCGGCTTAATGGGACGTCCGCATGACTTGGGTAATATCTCTAAATATTTAGGTAAACCAACTGGGCTTGAAGACTATATTGGCTGGTTAGGATCGAACTTTGACCCATCAATTTCATGGAAGGACCTTGAGTGGATTCGTGAGTTTTGGGATGGCCCAATGGTAATTAAAGGCATTTTAGACCCTGAAGATGCCAAAGATGCTGTACGTTTTGGTGCAGATGGAATTGTGGTATCGAACCATGGTGGTCGTCAGTTAGATGGCGTGATGTCTTCTGCTCGTGCATTGCCTGCAATTGCTGATGCGGTAAAAGGTGATTTAGCGATTTTGGCTGACTCAGGCATTCGTAATGGTTTAGACGTGGTGCGGATGTTGGCGCTCGGTGCCGATACGGTTTTACTTGGCCGTGCGTTTGTGTATGCCTTGGCAGCAGCAGGTGGGCAAGGTGTGTCGAACTTACTTGATTTAATTGATAAGGAAATGCGTGTTGCGATGACGCTCACGGGTGCTAAGTCGATTTTGGATATTAATGCGGATTGTTTAGTACAGGCGATGAAGCTCTAATATTTTCGTATTAACTTTGATGATATTGGCACGACGGAGTCTTATCCGAAAAGGTTTAATGTAAGTAGCTAATTGACGTTACTTTTTTAAAAAAGTAATCAAAAACCTTTGTTTCGATGACGGTACGTCCTTGCTACCGCATCGAAACGGCGGCATCCCTGCCGCCAATGTGTAGCCAATTTGAATTAAATCTAACACCTAGAGATTAGCTGCTAGTGCTAAGCGTCACTTACAGCCTGCGTGGTAGGAGCAAAATTTTGTTTTTGCAATGTAAATTGAAAAATGGATATAGCGAATAGGTTCTGTAAGTGACAATGGTTTTGATTACTTTTGCCAAAACAAAAGTAATGGAATTAGCTACTTTAAATATTAGTTCTAAATGGAAAAACTCCCTTGAGCTTTTCTGATTTTTAAAAAACTATGTGGTAGGGATGACCAAAAGGAAACCATCATGCAAACATTTTCTCCTCAAGCAGTGATCGAACATTTACAGAATATTGTAGGGCGTTCTTATGTTTTGACCGATGATCAAAGTACGCGTCAGTACCGTCAAGGTCGTCGTTTTGGTGAGGGGAAAGTGCTTGCAGTGGTTGTACCAGGGACCTTGCTAGAGCAATGGCAAGTGTTGCAGGCGGCAATTGAGGCAGATTGTATTGTCATTATGCAGGCAGCAAATACAGGACTCACTGGTGGTTCAACGCCTTATGGCGATGACTATGACCGTCCTGTTTTAGTCATGAGTACACGCCGATTAAAGGGTATTCAAGTCATCCATGATGGCAAGCAAGTCATTTGTTTACCGGGTGCAACCTTAGATAATTTAGAGCAAATTTTAAAAGGCTATAATCGTGAACCGCATTCGGTGATTGGTTCGTCGTGTATTGGAGCATCGGTACTGGGTGGGGTGTGTAATAACTCTGGTGGTGCGTTGGTACGTCGTGGTCCTGCGTATACTGAACTGGCGCTATATGCTCAGGTCAATGCTGCTGGTCAATTGGAGCTGGTGAACCATTTAGGCGTAAATTTAGGCTCGACTCCCGAAGAGATTTTGACGCGTTTAGAGAAGCAGCAATATCAAGCCGTTGATATTTTAGATGACAGTGAAAAACAGGCATCGGACCATCGTTATGCTCACGATGTGACTCAGGTCGATGAAGATACGCCTGCTCGTTTTAATGCAGACCCGTCACGATTGTTTGAAGCATCAGGTTCGGCAGGTAAAGTCTGTGTGTTTGCTGTACGCCTTGATACCTATGAAAAAGTAGAGAGCAGTGTTTTTTATATTGGTAGTAATGATGCCGATGATTTAACGGCCATTCGTCGTTACTTACTGACCTCTCTGCCCAGCCTACCGATTGCAGGCGAATATATTCACCGTGACGCTTACTTGATTGGTGAAAAGTACGGAAAAGACACCTTCTTATTTATTGAAAAGTTTGGTACAGCCAATGTTCCAAAAGCTTTCGCGATGAAAGACAAAGTCGATGGCTTTTTAGAAAAATTTAAAATTAAAGGCTTAACAGACCAGATTTTACAGGCGATTACCTTCTTTTTACCGAGTCATTTGCCGAATCGTATGACCGAATATCGAGACCGTTATGAGCACCATTTGGTTTTACGTGTCGAAAATAATTCGAAAGCACAGACAGAGCAGTTTTTAAAAGAATATTTTACTGTGCATCAGTCAGGTAATTATTTTGTATGTAGTGAAGAGGAAGGTCGAAAGGCGTTCTTACACCGTTTTGCGATTGCAGGGGCGGCAATTCGTTATCGTGATACGCACCGTAGTGAAGTTGAAGATATTGTGGCGCTTGATATTGCGTTACGCCGTAATGACCGTGAATGGGTAGAGCAACTGCCTAGCGAGATGGAAAATAAGATCATCCATAAACTCTATTATGGGCATTTCTTTTGTCATGTATTCCATCAGGACTATATTCTTAAAAAGGGGCATGACCCATTAGAAATGGAACATCAAATGTGGAAATTACTGGATGCGCGCCGTGCTGAATATCCGGCAGAGCATAATGTTGGGCACCTTTACATTGCCAAACCTGCATTAGCCAATTTCTATCAAAAACTCGACCCAACCAATAGCTTTAATGTGGGTATTGGCCATACCTCAAAACTGAAATATTGGGGTAAGGCTAAATCTTAATATCGAGACATAAAAAAAGGCGCCGAAGCGCCTTTTTTAATAGATGATTTATGCTGCTTCTACTGATTTAGCAAGCACTTCAGCCATTGCTTTAGCAACAGTGTAAACATTGTTCATGTTTAAACCTGCTACACAAATACGGCCACTACGTACTAAGTAGATTGCATATTCTTCACGCAAGATATCAACCTGTTCAGCAGTTAAACCTGTGTAGCTGAACATACCTTTTTGGTTTACAAGGTAGCTAAAGTCACGGTCTGGTAACGCTTTAGTAAGTTCATCTTTCAAGATGCTACGCATTTTGATAATACGCTCACGCATCTCTTTCACTTCGCCTTGCCATTGTTGGTTAAGTTCAGCGTCATTTAACACTTCATCAACTAACCAAGCACCTGTTGTAGGAGGGCTAGAGTAAATACGGCGTACAGTCGCTTTTAACTGACCGAATGTGCACTGAGCAGCTTCTGCATCGTCACATACGAAAGTTAAGCCGCCAACGCGTTCGCCATATAAAGAGAAGATTTTAGAGAACGAGTTGCTCACGATGAAGTTTAGACCCGCTTGGTCTAAGGCACGAATTGCATACGCATCTTCTTCCATACCGTCACCAAAACCTTGGTAAGCGATGTCTAGGAATGGAATAAGGTTACGATCTTTTAATACTGCAATCACTTGGTCCCATTGCGCTGGGTTTAAGTCAGCACCCGTTGGGTTATGGCAGCATGGGTGTAACAACACAATGCTTTGCTCAGGCAAAGTTTTAAGTGTAGACAACATACCGTCAAAATCTACACCACGCGTTTCTGCATCGAAATATGGGTAGAAATGAGTTTTGATGCCAGCGCCATTGAAAATCGCAACGTGGTTATCCCAAGTTGGTTGGCTTACCCAAACGTCTGAATTTGGGAAATAAGTTTTTAAGAAATCTGCACCAACTTTCAATGCACCTGAACCACCAAGCGTTTGGATGGTTACAGCACGGCCAGCTTTAACTGCTGGGCTGTTTGCACCAAATAAAAGTGCTTGAATTGCTTCACGGTAAGGTTTGAAGCCTTCCATTGGCAAATAAAGTTTGGTTTTACCGTTCTTAGGCTCAATACGCTTTTGCGCCTCGATAATGGTTTCTAACTGAGGAACAATGCTGTCTTCGTTATAATAAAGACCAATACTCAAGTTTACTTTTTCAGAACGAGTATCAGCATTGAACTGTTCCATTAAAGAGAGAATTGGATCGCCTGCGTATGGGGGGATATGTTGAAACATCAAAAAAGTCCTTTCATTCAACAATATGCATAGTGCTGGGTTTTTTCTGTCTCGAAAAATACGCCACAACTATGTCGATGCTCAATAATGTATCAATAAAGCTACCGTGAAGCACCTGATAATTTCACTAATATCGATATTTTCTGGATGAAAATGATAAAAAGATTTAAAAGAAATTACGGTAAATAGAAACTAATTTCTAACTCATGCTTTCATTCAAGCAGATTGTCTACAATCTTACTGTAATACATTGGTTGTAGACTAAAGTTTGAAACAAAAGATTAGCGGTCGAAAAGCAACTAAAAAAGTATCATAAATCTATAGGTAAAATAATATTAAATATATGTTTTATAAAGACTAATTTGTAAGTGGTTTAATGGTTTAAATATAAGGTGAGGTAACAGGCCGAACGATAAAAATTGACCTGATGCGTTCTGAAAAGTGTCAACAATCACCTTGATTTTTTTCATTCATCCCGCTATAAAACTCATAATTGATTAAAAATTGTCGACAATATGCAAGATTTGACCTTCGCACCAGAGCCACTACAAAGTCAGGGAAGAACACTGACCGAGAATGTATTTAAGCAAATACAGACGGCGATTGTTTTAGGTCAAATTCCGGCAGGTAGCAAAATTTCTGAGCCTGAACTGGCGCGCACTTACGGCATTAGCCGTGGGCCTTTGCGTGAAGCAATTCATCGCCTTGAAGGGCAACGTTTAGTTGAGCGTACTGCACATGTGGGCGCGCGCGTGGTTTCGCTCTCACTGCAACAGTTTAAAGAGCTTTACCAGATTCGAGCGTCTTTAGAGGGTTTGGCCTGCAAACTTGCGGCACAGCATATTGATAAAAAGCAAATTTTGGCGCTACGTGATGTATTACGTATGCATGCTGAAGATGAAAATTTTAAAGCAGGTAAAGGATATTACTTGCAAGAAGGGCAGGACGATTTTCACTACTGCATTATCAAAAGTAGTGGCAATAAAACCCTAGAAAAAATGCTATGTGATGAGCTTTATCATCTCATCCGTATGTACCGAATTCAGTTTTCAAACACACCCGATCGACCAAGCAAAGCTTGGGACGAACATATCCGTATTTTAGATGCAATTGCAGAAGGCGATGGTGAACTTGCCGAGCTGCTCATGCATCGACATATCAATGCTTCTTACAAAATTATTGAGCAAACACTGCTACAAGCACAAGGAGAACATAACAATGGCTAAACAATCCGCAGGTCAGCTATTTCGCGATGCCGTAGCCCAAGAAAAGCCATTACAAGTGGTTGGAACCATCAATGCCAATCATGCACTTTTGGCAAAACGTGCAGGTTATAAAGCGATTTACTTATCAGGTGGTGGTGTAGCAGCTGGTTCTTTAGGTTTACCTGATTTGGGAATCAGTAACCTTGATGATGTGTTGACCGACGTACGCCGTATTACTGATGTATGTGATCTTCCATTATTGGTCGATGCGGACACAGGCTTTGGTGCTTCTGCATTTAACATTGCACGTACTACAAAATCACTGATCAAGTTTGGTGCTGCGGCAATGCACATTGAAGACCAAGTGGGCGCAAAACGTTGCGGTCACCGTCCGAACAAAGCCATTGTGACTCAAGAAGAAATGGTTGACCGTATTAAAGCAGCAGTTGATGCGCGTGGTGATGACAGCTTCGTGATTATGGCGCGTACCGATGCGTTAGCGGTTGAAGGCTTACAAGCTGCAATTGACCGTGCGGGTGCCTACATTGAGGCAGGTGCAGACATGTTGTTCCCTGAAGCAATTACCGAGCTTGATATGTACAAGCAATTTGCTCAGAAGACAGGCGTACCAATTTTGGCAAACATTACCGAGTTTGGTTCTACACCACTGTTTACCACTGAAGAGTTGGCATCTGCCGATGTAAGTCTTGCGCTTTATCCGCTTTCTGCTTTCCGTGCCATGAACAAGGCAGCCGAAACTGTGTATGAAACCTTACGTAAGGAAGGTACACAAAAGAACGTGGTTGATATTATGCAAACGCGTAAAGAGTTATATGAACGCATTAACTACTACGCGTTTGAAGACTACTTAGACAACGCATTTGCTAAAAAGAAATAAATAAGCCCTCTTTTAAAAGAAGGGGAAGCGATGGTCTTGGCTATCGTGAGGGCGGCATGGATGCCGCTACGTTGGATTGCGATATAGGGATATATCGTCAGGCCAACAAGGATTTTTGCTTACTTTTCATCCGTGAAAAGTAAGGCGAACGGCAGGTTAAACCAAAAATTGGATGAGAACTCGGCAAGACGCTGTCGCGTTTTCATCCAAGTAAAAATTGAACAAACAACAAATTCTGGTTGATATAAAGGATGATTCTATGAGCTCAAATGAAACAACAACAGGCTTCAAACCAAAAAAATCAGTTGCACTTAGCGGACAAGTTGCAGGCAACACAGCACTTTGTACCGTAGGACGTAGTGGTAACGACTTGCACTATCGTGGCTATGACATTCTTGACCTTGCAGCGGGTAGCGAGTTTGAAGAAGTTGCTCACTTGCTCGTACATGGCAAATTACCAAACAAAGCTGAACTCAAAGCATATAAAGCAAAATTAAAAGCACTTCGTGGCTTACCGGCAGCACTTAAAACTGCACTTGAGCAATTACCACCATCTGCACACCCAATGGACGTGATGCGTACTGGTGTTTCAGTACTAGGTTGCTTAACGCCAGAACATGAAGACCACAACGAAGCGGGCGCAAAAGAGATTGCTGATAAATTAATGGCAAGCTTGGGTTCAATGCTGCTCTATTGGTATCACTTCAGCAACAACGGTCGTCGCATTGAAGTTGAAACAGATGATGACTCAATTGCAGCGCATTTCTTACATTTACTTCATGGCGAAAAACCATGTGAAGAGTGGATTCAAGCGATGCATACATCACTTATTTTGTATGCTGAGCATGAGTTCAACGCATCTACATTTACGTCACGCGTGGTTGCAGGTACAGGTTCTGACATGTACTCGGCAATTACAGGCGGTATTGGTGCACTTCGCGGACCTAAGCACGGTGGTGCAAACGAAGTTGCATTCGTGATTCAACAACGTTACGACAACGCAGACGAAGCAGAAGCTGACATCCGTAAACGTGTTGAAAATAAAGAAGTCGTAATCGGATTTGGTCACCCTGTATATACAGTTTCTGACCCACGTAACGAAGTGATCAAGAAAGTGGCGCATGACTTAGCAGAAGCGCAAGAGAACACCAAAATGTACCTCATCGCTGAGCGTTTAGAAGCAGTAATGAAAGAAGTGAAAAACATGTTCCCGAACCTCGACTGGTTCAGTGCGGTGAGTTATCACTTAATGGGTGTTCCAACTGCAATGTTCACACCGTTATTCGTAATTGCGCGTACAGCAGGTTGGTCAGCACACGTAATTGAACAACGCCAAGACGGCAAAATTATTCGTCCAAGCGCGAACTACACAGGCCCTGAAAACCTCGAATTTAAACCATTGGCGGAGCGTGGTTAATGAACACAAAATACCGTAAACCGCTGGCAGGTACCCAGCTTGAATATTACGACGTGCGTCAAGCCGTTGAAGATATTCAGCCAGGCGCATACGAAAAACTGCCTTACACCTCTAAAGTACTTGCAGAGCAATTGGTACGCCGTGCCGATGCCGAGAACTTAACTGCTTATTTAACGCAGTTGATTGAACGCCGTCAGGACTTGGACTTTCCTTGGTATCCTGCGCGTGTGGTGTGTCATGATATTTTGGGTCAAACTGCTTTGGTTGACCTTGCAGGTTTGCGTGATGCGATTGCCGACAAAGGCGGTGACCCATCTAAAGTTAACCCAGTTGTGCCAACACAACTGATTGTTGACCACTCTTTAGCAGTGGAATACGGTGGTGCTGACCCAGACGCTTTTGCAAAAAACCGTGCTGTTGAAGACCGTCGTAACGAAGACCGTTTCCACTTTATTGAGTGGACTAAAACCGCATTTAAAAATGTCGATGTGATCCCTGCTGGGAACGGCATTATGCACCAGATTAACCTAGAGAAAATGTCTCCGGTCATTCAGGCGCGTGATGGCGTAGCATTCCCAGACACATGTGTCGGTACAGACTCACATACACCACATACAGACGCTTTGGGCGTAATTTCTGTGGGTGTTGGTGGTTTAGAAGCTGAAAACGTAATGTTGGGCCGTGCATCTTGGATGCGTCTGCCAGACATTATTGGTGTTGAATTGGTTGGTCAACGTCAGGCAGGCATTACTGCAACAGATATCGTGTTGGCTCTAACTGAATTCTTGCGTAAAGAGCGTGTGGTTGGTGCTTACCTTGAGTTCTTTGGTGAAGGCGCTGACAGCATGTCTGTGGGCGACCGTGCAACCATTTCGAACATGACACCAGAATATGGCGCTACGGCTGCGATGTTCTACATTGACCAAAACACAATCGACTACTTACGCCTAACAGGCCGTGAAGATGCTCAAGTGGCATTGGTTGAACAGTACGCAAAAGAAATCGGCCTTTGGGCATCTGAAATGACCAAAGCAGAGTACCCTCGTGTACTACGTTTTGATCTGTCGACAGTAACACGTAACATTGCTGGCCCATCAAACCCACATGCACGTGTTTCAACTGCGGACCTTAAAGAAAAAGGCATTGCAGGTGTAGTTGAAAACCGTTCTGATGGCTTAATGCCAGATGGCGCGATTATTATTGCTGCCATTACTTCGTGTACTAACACCTCTAACCCACGTAACACCGTGGCGGCAGGTTTGTTGGCACGTAAGGCAAATGAACTTGGCTTAACACGTAAACCGTGGGTGAAATCATCATTTGCACCAGGTTCAAAAGCGGCTGCACTTTACCTTGAAGAAGCAGGTGTTCTAAAAGACTTAGAGAAACTTGGTTTTGGTATTGTGGCTTACGCTTGTACAACGTGTAACGGTATGTCGGGTGCGTTAGATCCAGCTATCCAGCAAGAAATTATTGACCGTGACTTGTACGCAACCGCAGTACTCTCTGGTAATCGTAACTTCGATGGCCGTATCCATCCATATGCAAAACAAGCATTCTTGGCATCTCCACCGCTTGTTGTGGCATATGCAATTGCGGGTACGATCCGTTTTGACATCGAAAAAGATGCGTTAGGTCATGACAAAGAAGGTAACCCGATTTACCTCAAAGACATTTGGCCATCTGACGCTGAAATTGATGCCTTAGTTAAAGAAGCCGTGAAGCCTGAACAGTTCCGTAAAGTCTACATTCCAATGTTTGACTTGGGCGAAGTTGAACAAGCGAAAAGCCCACTTTACGACTGGCGTCCACAAAGTACTTACATCCGCCGTCCACCATATTGGGAAGGGGCGTTGGCTGCACCACGTACTTTGGCAAACATGCGTCCGCTTGCGATTTTGGGCGACAACATCACCACCGACCACTTGTCGCCTTCAAACGCGATTTTGATGGACTCGGCTGCGGGTGAATACCTTCACAAAATGGGCGTACCAGAAGAAGACTTTAACTCATACGCAACGCACCGTGGTGACCACTTGACTGCACAACGTGCAACATTTGCCAACCCGAAACTTTATAACGAAATGGTTCGCCGTTCAGACGGTACCATTAAGCAGGGTTCAAAAGCGCGTGTAGAGCCAGAAGGCGAAGTGATGCGCATGTGGGAAGCGATTGAAACCTACATGAACCGTAAGCAACCGTTAATCATTATTGCGGGTGCTGACTACGGTCAGGGTTCAAGCCGTGACTGGGCTGCAAAAGGTGTACGCCTTGCAGGTGTTGAAGCAATTGTGGCAGAAGGTTTTGAGCGTATTCACCGTACTAACTTGGTGGGTATGGGCGTGTTACCACTTGAGTTTAAACCGGGTGTAAACCGTAAGACTTTAAAACTAGATGGTACAGAGCTTTATAGCGTGATTGGTAATATTGCGCCGCGTTCGACTTTAACTTTAGTGATTGAACGTGCCACAGCGGATGGTAAAGAAGAGATTCTTGAAGTGCCTGTGACTTGCCGTTTAGATACAGAAGAAGAAGTTTCTGTATATGAAGCGGGCGGTGTATTACAGCGTTTTGCACAAGACTTTTTAGAAGGCCAAGTGGCTTGACAACGCTTTAACATTGTAAAAAAGTGAGGAAAGCTCTATCTTAGGACGGAGCTTTTTTTATTTGTTACCGTGAGATTATGCTAAAAGGTATTTGGATAGAAAACTTTAAAAGTTATCACACAGGACAACTTTTGCCTTTAGCGCCTTTAACATTAATGATAGGGGCGAATGCTTCTGGAAAATCAAATGCTATAGAGGCTTTTCGTTTTCTCAGTTGGTGTGTCGGTGGAGAAAAATTAACAACAATTCAAAATCGTATTAATGACTCTGAAAAGATCTTTAGAGGAGATGTTCGTGATTTATTCCATTTTAAGTCGAAAGAATTTACTTTAGGTGCGGATTTTTCTAAATTTTTTTCTGAGTTAAGGATTGAAATTACATCTAATGAACTAAATGAGCTAACTATAAAAGATGAGTGGCTGAAATTTACGAATTCACAAAAATATTTATATAAAATTGATACTTTTCCTCAAAACCTAAAAAAAAGGATAACCAAGGAAGACAAATTACTTAAAATTGAACTTTCTCCTACAACACCTAATCAAAGTCTTAAGGGTATATTTACTCAGTATGATAAAAATGCATCTAATCTGCAAAGAATAAAAAATTTATTGCAGTTAAGAGCCGATGATGAGGAGCGATTTGATGAGCGATTTCAACAAAGACTTCATGAATTACTATTTATCGAGAAAGTATTGTCTAGCACATATTTTTTTGATTTTGTACCCTCCCAGATGCGTCAAGAAAGCTTAGAAGAAATAAAGTTGCGACCAAATGGACAAAATTTATCAGGTGTATTGTATACACTATGGCAGAATGAAGAACATCAAAGAAATATTTTAGAGTTTATTAGAAATTTGCCTGAACAAGATTTTAAAACTCTAACATTTTATAAAGATCATAGGGAGCGTATTGAATTAGCTTTAGTTGAAAATTTCGCTAGTCAAGAACAGGAATGGAGTTGTGATGTTTTATCAGATGGAACTTTAAGAGTTTTAGGTATAGCTGCTGCCATTTTATCTGTGCCTGAAGATTCTACACTGGTGATTGAAGAGATAGATAATGGTATTCATCCATCCCGAGCTAAATCATTACTTAGCACAATGTTAGTTTTTGCTGAAAAACGTCATTTAAAGCTTTTACTTACAACGCATAATCCTGCACTCATGGATGCTCTACCAGATAAAGCCTTAGGTGATGTAGTTTTTGCATATCGGGATCCAAAACAGGGTGATAGCCGTTTAATTCGATTGAGTGATTTAGAGGATTATGAAGGTTTAGTTTCTCAAGGGTCATTAGGGGAGTTGGTCACAAAAGAAGTAGTTGATCGTTTTGTAAAAAATCCTATTTCTAGCGAAGCAAAAAAACAAAAAGCTTTAAATTGGTTGGAACAAATGCGCGGGATATCTCATGAGTAGCATTTGTTTGGTAGATACCAGTATCTTTCTTAATATTTTGAATGTTCCTAATCGCAATAACGAAAGGAATGAAATTTTAAAGCAATTTCAAGAATATATAGAATTAGGATGTAGCTTTATTATTCCGATGGCAACAGTCATTGAAACAGGTAACCATATTGCACAGAATGGTGATGGAAATACTCGGCGTGAAGTTGCACAATTTTTTGTTAATACTTTAGAAAAAACTTTTACAGGTGAAGCACCTTTTCGTATTTCTAAGTGGTTATCACAATCTGAAATTAAAGCATGGCTTGCAGAGTTTCCTAGTCATGCTCAACGGAATAAATCTTCAACTAGAACAACAGAGGGTACAAGCTTTGGTGATTTATCAATTATTAAAGAGTTTGAACAAAATTGTACAAAATTTCCAATGAGTGAGATTTTTATTTGGTCATTAGATGATGATTTAAAAGCCTACCATCAAACAAGTGCATAAAGCTTTCCATTTTAGACAATGCATGAGTAGAAATAGCTTACCTTTACATCACATCACATCACTTTAAAAAACCAATAACTATTGATTTCTAAAATCTCTTTAATCAAAAGATTGTATTAATGTGTAATTTCAAACACATAAAAAAGCCCGACATCCTGTCGGGCTTTTTCGTATTTGGTTGCTAGATATGACTCCTGTCGTATCTCACGATCCTGATGCATGAACCTATTATTGTTGTTTTATGTTCCGGAACATCCTGTTCCTGTATGAGTTCATATTAGAAAAAAAGCAGGGGACAGCCAATCCGCTAAATCCC
This sequence comes from Acinetobacter sp. 1566109, assembly GCF_000582255.1. NCBI lineage: Bacteria > Pseudomonadati > Pseudomonadota > Gammaproteobacteria > Moraxellales > Moraxellaceae > Acinetobacter > Acinetobacter sp. 1566109. The sequence goes on from NZ_JEYB01000041.1 coordinate 19,471, forward strand.
TAAATCTGTGTAAGATAAATCGTACAAATAACATTTTTTGCATTTATGCCATCATCATCGGGCGAAATGGACAATTGACATTCACTTTAAGTGGGTTATATTCCTGTTTAATATATATACGATTATAGGAATGTAATCATGGTAACAGCTGGCGAAAAACCCGGAACAGGCTTCTATTTCTGTGCTCAGTGCGGTCATAGAGTGTTTTTAGAAATTAATACAGACCCTTTACCACCTTGCACGAAATGCTACTGCACACAATTTAAACGTTAAGAATGAAATAATATTTGCGCTCGCATTTAACAAAAAGCCCTGTCACCCGATGGGGCTTTTTGTTAATTTAAAAATAAGACTTACATAACAAGACCCGTGATGGGCATGAAAAGAAAACCGTTATGGAAACAATATTGGGTTTATGTATTGGTGTGGGCCTGAGCGCTGCCTGCGGTTTTCGCGTGTTTGTGCCGCTATTGGTCATGAGCATTGCCACTATGATGGGATGGTTTGAACCATCGAAAGGCTTTGAGTGGTTAGCTCTGCCATCGGTGTGTTTGGCCTTAGGTGTGGCAATAGTGGTGCTGATTGCAGTTATTTGGGTGGTGCGTTGGATTCGCCATAAAAAGCAAGAACAGGCGCATACCCCGCTATAGGTGTGTGCAAATATCAATTTTTAATAAGCATAAAAAAAGCCCGACATCCTGTCGGGCTTTCTTGTATTTGGTGATTAGATATGACTCCTGTCGTATCTCACGCTCCTGGTGCTTGAACGTATTATTGTTGTTTTATGTTCCGGAACATCCTGTTCCTGTATGACTTCATATTAGGAAAAAAGCAGAGTGTCGCCAATCCGCAAAAGCCTTAAAAGCTTGTAAGAAAAATCTTACATGAGTGAATGACTTCGGAAATCGGTTGTACTAGAGACATGCAAGCGGATAGGTAGGGCCTCTTTTATGAATAATCCTTTAGGGCTGTGAGAAGAAAAAGAGTTGTTATTGATAACATTATGTTATTTTTAAATTCTGCTTATAAAAAGAACAATTTTTCGGGAGAAATAAATGACCGTTATGTTGGTAAAACCTCATTTAAAGTTTAAAGAAAGCTATAACAACTATATTAATGAATTAGCAGATGAAGATCGCCACCCTTTAACAACAGAGTTTGACCATACAGATTTTGAAAGTTTTTTGAATAAACTAAGAGATTATGAAAAAGGGGAGTCCCTAGAAGAAGGGCATGTTCCTAACATTACATATTGGTTAGTAGAAGATAATGAAATTATTGGTGCATCTAACTTGCGCCTTAAACTCAATGAGCAGATTGAATATTGTGGTGGGCATATTGGTTTAGGTATTCGTCCCTCTAAACGTGGGCAGAATTTTGGCTCGAAATTGTTGGAACTTACAATTCAGGAAGCATGGAAATTAGGCTTAACAGAGTTACATATACATTGCTATAAATCTAATTTAGCTTCTGTAAAAACCATTCAAGCAAACAATGGCCGCCTTCATTCTGAAATTACTCTCGATCAAGTGGTTCAAAGATATGTGGTGTATAAAACTCTATAAGAATTTTCTTTTAGATTATTTTTAAATAAGCATAAAAAAGCCCAACATCCTGTTGGGCTTTTTCGTATTTGGGTACTAGATATGACTCCTGTCGTATCTCACGCTCCTGGTGCTTGAACGTATTATTGTTGTTTTATGTTCTGGAACATCCTGTTCCTGTATGAGTTCATAATAGGAAAAAAGCAGGGTGTCGCCAATCCGCAAAAACCTTAAAAGTTTGTAGGATAAAACGTACAAGAACGCCTTTTATTTATCTTATTTTGAATTCGTCTTTAGGCCTCTGCGCCACAATAGACTTTAATTTTTTGCGCTGATTTAAAGTAAAACCCCATTGCGACACAGAGATAAAGAGTTAAGCCAACGTTTAGCCCAGACTACTTTTGTCACACCGCTGTATAGTGCTTAAAAAAGTAGGGGCAAAGTCCCGTGGGAGAACAGGACTTTGCAAACTGACATGTTCTAGGCGCTGCATGAGCTTTGGGGAGTAGGTTTGTTCGAGTCGCTGGTAAATACATTCGCAACTGGTCTTGCTATGCCCACCCGATAGGCAAATTTTTTCAAATTCTTGCTGAGTGTGGAGGTTACAGCCTGAAATACCCAAGCTCACTAGAACAAAACTTAAAGCCAAAAAAGGTTTATAAATTGTCATATTGTTCTCATAATGATTTGTATCTATGAGTAGAATAAAAATATAATCTGTTTAAAAATTAAAATAATTTTTTAGGTAATAATTAATCCTCCCATGCATACAGGAAAATAAAATTTTAAAATAAAAATAATTTATAAATTTAAAAAATAGGGCGTAAAAAACCAAATTTTAAATCAATAAAATAGTTAAATAAGAGAGAAAATGAGTTTGAAAAATGGCATAGTCAACTCCTTAAAAAATGGAGTTCTACCACCAGATTACCGCGAATTAATTAGGGTGGTAGAACGAAAGGGGGTTGACAGACTGGACTCGTAGAACCAGCACGCGCGGGGCGTCCCCCTCCCGTCCTACCGCAAAGAAAGGGGACGCAAGGGTCTAACGAATTATAGTAGAACTACAATTCGCTACGAGTTACGGTCTGTCAAAACCGTCTGGCAATGTAGGCCAGCAACGGAATAATAATCGGTGATTTTAAATACGTCAATTTAATATTTAAAATATTTTTGATTTAATAATAAAAATAAATATGTTTTTAAAATAAAAATTTTATTATTAACTTTTTATTTATATTTGATGAGAAAAAATAATAAATATAGAAATATTTTGCCAGTTCCAAAAAAGAACTTGGTTGTTAAGATCTATTTTTGTCGTTTTTATAGAGATAAGAATGGAACGTGTTGTCATCACAGGTATGGGAATTAATTCTTGTATTGGAAATACATTAGAGAAAGTAACCGAGTCCTTAAAAGCAGGCCGCTCAGGCATTCGCTATAACGAAGTCTATGCAAAACTGAACTTTCGAAGTCATGTGAGCGCCACTGCCGAAATGAATTTTGAAAATATTGATCCTGAGCTAAAAAAACACATGGGCGTCTGCGCGATGTATGCCTATAACTCGGCACTCGATGCGCTACAACATGCCAAGCTTGAAGTAACTGACATTGCCAACAACCCAAAATATGGCGTGATTGGGGGAACAGGCGGCACCTCAACAGCGTCTATCATCGACATGCTGCATACCCTAAAAGAAAAAGGCGCAAGCGAAGTATCACCCGATTTAGCACCACGCTACCTCACCAGCACCATTAGCTCTAACTTATCACGCGCTTTCAATCTGAAAGGCGTATCTCAATCGGTTGCGAGTGCCTGTGCGACTTCAGCCGATGCAATCGGTTATGCATTTCACCTTATTGCCGCTGGCAAACAGGACTTGATGCTCGCTGGGGGCGGTGAAGAAGACCATTGGTCGCAAACCGCAATATTCGATGCGATGGGCGCCTTATGCTCTAAATATAACGATGCACCAGAAACCGCTTCACGCCCATATTCAAAAGATAACGATGGCTTTGTGATCGCTGGCGGCGGTGGCATGGTGGTTTTGGAGTCTTTAAGCCATGCCCAAAAACGCGGAGCAAAAATTTTAGCAGAAGTGGTTGGGTACGCTGCCAATAGTGATGGTGTTGATATGGTGGCTCCAAGTGGCGAGGGGGCGACTCGTTGCATCAAACTGGCACTCGCAGAAGCCAAGCAAAACGGCTCTGACACCATCGACTATATCAACACACATGGCACTTCAACGCCGGCAGGGGACATTCCCGAACTATTGGCCATAGAGCGAGCTTTTGGTGGCGAAGAAGTACCGCCACTGAGTTCGACCAAGTCGATGACTGGACATAGTTTGGGGGCCGCAGGGGTACACGAAGCCATTTATTCTATTTTAATGCTGCAAAATAACTTTATTGCGCCGAGTATTAATATTACCGAACTGCGCGAAGAAGCTAAAAAGTTCGATATTGTTCAAACAAGCCGAGAAACCGAACTAAAAACAATGATGAGTAATAGCTTTGGTTTTGGTGGCGTAAATACTTGTCTGGTTTTTAGAAAGTGGGAAGGGTAAGTTAAACTCGAAATATATATGGGCGTGAGAAAAAGAATAGATTCAAATAGTTAAGAAAAGCGTAATGGATTACGCTTTTTCTCTCATCAGACATAGTTTAAGCAGCTTGAATGGCTTCTCCACAAAGAGAAACAGTTTCTTGTTTATGTTGGTGTAGGTACCAGAACTGATCTGCAACTGTTTCTGGATGTACCGCGTAGGTTTTATCCTTCGCTTCTGGGGTTCCATCTACAAAACCATTCACAATGACTTGGCTCACATAAACATTTGAGTCAGCAAGACTATGAGCAAGTAAGTTGGTGGCCTTGTATTGAGCGGCAGCGGTGGTTGCTAACGATGAATATTCTTTGGCAACCAAGTCGATACCCACTGCATCGAAAGCAAAAATTCCGTTTGTCGATAAAATGCTACCGTGGTTCTTCTCTAAATCACCTAAGCAAGCTTGTACCGACGCAATATAGCTCGAAACACGAATATGAAAGCTTTTAGTAAGCTCTAGTGGAGGGGTTTTTAAGATATTGCTTTCAATATCATGGAAAGCATTCCAATGAATATTTTTAATCTCTCCTAATTGATCTTTAATGCGTTTAATTAGGTTTGGTATATCTTCAAGAACCGCTAAATCACATGTAAAAGCATAAGCTTCAATACCTTGTGCTTTAAGTTCTAAGATGGCTTTTTCAAGTTTTTCAGCATTACGCGCCACTAAACCGATTTTATAGCCTTCTTTACCAAACTTATGTGCCACGGCTTTGGAAATACCTGTTCCATAACCAAAAATTATAATATTTTTGTTCATTATAAAGTTCCAAAAAACCAATTATTTGGTTAGAAATAATTTATAATATGTTTTTATAATGTATTCAAGCGAAAAAATTAAATCTAAAAATAATGCAGAAAGAACAAGACAAAAATATGAAAAACAGAAAGAAGTTAGTTGGGTTTGAATACTTCGGATGATGTAGCTTTTATTAAAATTTCAAATTTATAAAAAACCTAGAGTAGTGTTTTCCGAATTGAAGAAATGTTTACTATCTATTTTCTAATAGGATCATAGAGTGATTTAATTGGTAAAATAAACCGAAAAATAGAAGTAAAGTGAAATTTAAATATAACTAATTATAGGTAAATGGGAATAAATTCTTTTAAATTTGTCTAATGGCGTAAAAATTCCCAAAAATATTAAAAATTCGCTTTTCTTAGAAAAACAATCCCGCAGGGTGCTGGCTAAACTATATCTCAAGGGTGTGATAGGGATCGAAAAGAGTAGCATGCACCAAAACGTATAACGTTAGTGTGTACTCACCCAAAAGGTCTCGATTCGGCTTAGGACGCTATAGATCAAAAGTTTATAGGCACAAGGTTATAACTTACAAAGTTATGATTGTTGAAGTAAACCATAGATGTTTTCCCTTGACACCCTAAAAAATTCTCTATAATAAAAACTATACTTTACAAGAATATAATTTATGAATAAGCCTTATCTTTCTGCTTTACCTAGCGACAGTCAAATCTCATCTCAATTGAACAATGCCTACTTCCACGACTCGTGGAGTATTGTGCTTGGTCAACCCGACCTGAATGTATTTGGGCAACTTATTAAACTGTTCCATCACACTCCAGAGTGGGTAGAGTGGAGCATGAATGTGCGTAATAAAATTACTTCAAAGATTGGGCTTAAAGACTTAGGAAGTTTTAAGCAAATTGATTCGAATAAAAAAGAAAATGAGTATGTCACAGGCGACCGAATTGGAATTTTCACCTTACGGCAACGTACCGAAAATGAGTTAGTTATGGGAGATGATGACAAGCATTTAAATGTGACTTTATCTATTTATAAGAATGAAAAGACTCAAGTACTGACGGTAACCACAGTGGTGCATATTAAAAATTGGCTTGGAAGACTCTACATGGTTCCGGTGATTCCTGCACATCGAAAAATAGTGCCAGCAACTTTACAAATATTGGGTTAAAGCATTATTTTTATTTACGATGTTGTCGCCTGAAATCATTTATATAATATCCTTATTATTATAATTGCGAGCTGAATAAGATGGAGAATAAAAACCAGTGTCGCCAATGCGCCGTATGCGGAAAGAATTTCCCGTTAAAAGATCTGGTTTCGGGTGAAGTCATTCGAAATGTGATTAGCGATGAAATTATCCAAGATCATCCAGATTGGAATTACTCAAGCTTTATTTGTCGAGCCGATCTGGCAGATTATCGAATTAAATACGTGCAATCATTATTACGCTCCGAAAAGGGCGAACTCTCTAATTTAGAAAATGAAGTGATTGGCAGTATGCAACGCCATGAATTAATTAGCCGAAATACAGAGTCAGATTTTGATCAAAAGTGGACGTTTGGAGAAAAATTAGCAGATAAAATCGCGTCATTTGGTGGTAGCTGGGCTTTTCTCATTTGTTTTGCTTTATTTTTAACTGGGTGGATTGTCTTAAATACGGTTGTGATGGTGGTCCGTCCCGTTGACCCTTATCCTTTTATTTTGCTGAATTTAGTGCTGTCATGTTTAGCCGCAATTCAGGCACCTATTATTATGATGAGTCAAAATCGTCAAGAAGCCAAAGACCGTTTGCGCTCTCAACATGACTATCAAATTAATTTAAAAGCTGAGCTTGAGATTCGCCATTTGCATGAAAAAATGGATCATCTTTTATCGCATCAGTGGGAAAGGCTTGCACATATTCAAGAAATTCAGCTCGATCTTTTAGCTGAAATGAATAAAAAGCGATAAAGATTTTTCGAGTTTCACGTGGAACATGATGATAGCTTATAGATTGTTTTGCGGTAGGTCTGAAATTTCTTTATGATTTGCCGCCATGCTCCATTGCTGTTTCTACGACCATGCCTTTAAACGACAACTTTGTTTACGCTCCACCACAAGATCCGCTTTCCATTCTATTTGAAGATGACGATTTGATTGTGGTTGATAAACCCGCGGGTTTGTTGTCGGTCATGGGCCGGTTACCTGAGCATCATGACAGTGCTTATTTAAGGGTGCTGGAAAAGTTCCCTTTGGCTAAAGTGACGCATCGTTTAGATATGGCAACCTCGGGTTTACTTATGTTTGCCAAGCACCGTGATGCAGAAGTCGCGGTAAGTAAAATGTTCCAGGCCAGAACAGTCAAAAAGCATTATATTGCTTTGGTGCAAGGCCAAGTCGCACAAGAGGGTAGTGTTGAAGTTCCACTCATTACCGACTGGGAAAATCGCCCAAGACAAATTGTACATTTTGAATTAGGCAAACATGCCAAAACCTTATTTCAACCTCTCACCTATGATGAAAACACTGATCAAACTCGGGTGTTACTTGAACCAGTCACAGGGCGTTCACATCAGCTACGTGTACACATGATGCACATTGGCCATCCGATTATGGGCGACAAGCTGTATCACCCTGAACCTAAACGTTTTCATTTAAGCCGTATGGCCTTACATGCTGCGTATTTGGCTTTTCAACATCCATTGAAAGGAACCGATGTCGTGATTGAGTCGCAAGTGCCTTTTTAAAAAATTAAAATTTGATGCAATTCGCAACTGAATACATATCCAAACTGCAATAAAAGTCGGTTATTCTTGATGTCGAATAATACAAATTAGAGCAACAACAAGGACAATCTAATGGATCGCGACTACGAACAATTTCCCGATGACGATAACGGCAATGTACTTTGGCAAATGGTTGAAGATGGGGATGACTTAACAGAGCTGCATGAAATTGAATTTTCAATTGCTTTTCATGATCAAAAAAATGCAGAGCAATGTGCACTTTATTTACTTTACCAAGAACAAAAAGTTTCTCTTTTCCAAGATGACTCTGTTGAGCCGAATGAATGGGTAATTACCATCTTTGTTAATATGGAACCTGAGTATTCAGATATTGTTGACTTGGAACAATGGTTTGCCAGCATCGCTGAAAAATTTCAGGGTGAATATGATGGTTGGGGCTGCATGGCCTATGTCTTCGAAGAAGAGAGTGAGGAAGATGACCTGTTACAGTAAGGTCTAAAATAGTAGGAGATAATCATGAGCTTATCTCAGAAACAAATTGCGGTACGGTTTCTAGAACTTGCCGCAGCAGGCGAAGTCGATGAAGCCTATAGCAATTACACTGCGCCTAATTTCAAGCATCACAATCCTTATTATGCGGGTGATGCGACTTCTTTGAAGGAAGGGATGCGTGAAAGCGCGGCTGAAAATCCCAATAAAGTCTTTAATGTTCAACATGTCATTGAAGATGGGACTTTGGTCGCCGTGCATTCGAAACTTGAAATGCAAATGAATGACAAAGCCACCATTTTGGCTGTGGTTCATATTTGCCGTTTTGAAAATGGAAAAATTGCGGAGCTTTGGGATATCGGGCAAATACAGCCCGAACAGCTTGTAAATGAAAATGGCATGTTCTAATAAAAAAGCCCGAAAATAATTCGGGCTTTTTTATTTTATAGATAAATTAAAACTTCCACTGTGCCGAAATTGAAGCATTCAATGGTTCACCCGGCTGAACCCATAAATCGCTATAGCTTGAGACATAGTAGGTTTTATCAAATAGGTTGTTTACGTTCAGTTGATAGCGTAAGCGGTCAGATGGAGCATAGTAAGCATTTAAGTTTACGAGGGTATAGCTTGGTAAATTAAAGCCATTATCAAGGTTATGTCCACTGCGTTCACCCACATAGGTAAGGTTGGCACCTACACCTGCTTTTGTTGAGCCTTCTTGTAGAAACTCATAATTGGTACTTACAGCACCTTGGTGTTTTGGAACATTACTTAGACGTGCACCTTTTGCCAAGTCTTGGTCTTTTTCAATTTGAGCATCAGTATAACTGTAGTTGGCATTGACAAACCAGCGGTCAGTGATTTGGCTATTTAAATCAAACTCAATTCCTTTACTGCTCACTTCGCCTGCTGCGGTTTGAAAGTTACTGTCGATTGGGTCTGTTGTGAGTACATTTCGTTTTTTCATTTTAAACAGAGCGAGACTCAGCACACTTTGGTCATTCACTTTATATTTGGTGCCGACCTCATAGCTTTCGCCTTTTTCAGGAGCAAAAGTCTGACCACTTCGGTTCATACCACTATTCATGGCAAATGAGCGGCCATAGTTTGTATAAAATGCCCACTGGTCAGAGGCTTTAAAATTTACTCCGAAACGTGGACTATTCTGGTGAAGCGTCTGGTTGCTTTCAGTCTGACTCAGGTGATTTTTAAAGTCTTGTTCGACCTGATCAAAACGGTTGCCAAATAGCACACTCCACTCGTCATTAAAAAAGATCTGATCTTGTACATTAAGCGCAAAGTAACGCTGCTGTTCCTTTGTATTGGTAAATGGTGCTAGGTTTGGTAAATATTTGCCATATTCAGGTTGGTAAATATCAATTGTGTTTGGTGAGCTTGTGCTGTGATTACGACGAAGCTGGTTTTGTTTGTAGTCGAGTTGACCAAGTTCGGTTGAAAGTAAAATTTCATGGCGAGCCCAAGACGTATCAAGCTTGCCAAGTAACTCTGTCTGAGCCAGCACATCTTCGCTTGTATAATCACGATAGCGACGTTGACGCTCTAAAGTACGTCCATCGGCTTGTATACGACGAGGTTCGGTTGCAAAGCCGACCATTTTAGCGTCTTTATAGCTAACCGCACTATTTAGCTTCCAGTCAGGGTTAAATTCGTGACTCAGACGTAATTGGTAAAAGTAATCTTTTATTTTCAAATCGCCATCGTCAGGTTCACCTGTAAAGGTTTTCGGGTCCATCACAAACTGATGATTGACTGTGCTTACACCACGGTCAAAGGTTCCTTTATGCTCTGTAAATTCACTGTCGAAGTCGAGTTGCGTTTGGTCTGAAATTTTCCATGTGAGCTGTGGTGAAAAGAACCAGCGTTCACTGCTGACATGATCACGAAAGCTTTGATTATCTTCGTGAGCCACTGCTACACGATAAGCCAGTTCATCGTTTATAGGCGCCGTGTGTTCCAGACTAATTCGATATTGTTCTTGGGTATTGGCACGTAGGTTAAGTTCACTTTCGCTTTCCCACTGGGGTTTTTTACTGTTGAGGTTAAGCAAACCTCCTGTTTCGCCGCGACCATATAGCGCAGCCATAGGCCCTTTTAAAAACTCTAAAGATTCAATATTTACGGCATCTTTTGGAGCGCTAATCCCTCGGTTGACACTCAAACCGTTACGGATCATAGAGGCACCTAAATTGGGATCAGTACTAAAACCACGGAAAGAGTAGTTATCCCAAAAGCCGCCACCAAAACTATTTTGATGAAAAACCCCACTCACCAAGCTTAATGCGTCATCAATCCGTTGAACGTCTTGTTGTTCCATCATTTGTTTTGAAACATAAGCACGGTTAAAAGGGACATCTAAAACATCGTGAGAAAATTTAGTCGCCGAGCTATTTTGGCTCACACCTTCTTGGGTACTTTCAGCCTGAACGCGTATGGTCTCAAGTACCGTTGACGTTTCTTCTGCCCAAGTGAATGTCGATATAAATGATAGACCCAACGAAGACAACAATCCTAATTTGTGTTGCATAAATAATCAGCCATAAAAGACAAAAGAACTATAATGTAATAGTATAACGTTACATTATTTTATTGATTACCGCTATGCCTATAGAAAAAAATATTGAACGTTTACAGTCGATTGATGCATTGCGTGGTTTGGTTATCCTCATTATGTTGCTCGACCATGTAAGAGAAACTTTCTATTTACATAAACAGGTTACCGATCCAATGGACGTAACAGTAACAGAACCAGCATTATTTGGCAGTCGATTATTGGCACATATTTGCGCTCCGGTTTTTGTACTTTTAACCGGTATTTCTGCATTTTTATTTCAATCAAAAAAACAAGATTTACAGCAAACACGTGCTTTTTTATTAAAGCGCGGCTTATTTTTAATTGTATTAGAGCTTACCCTTGTGAATTTTGCATGGACAGCGACTTTTCCACCCGAAGTCATTTATTTACAGGTGATTTGGACGATTGGTATTAGCATGGTGGTCTTGGCTTGCTGTGTCGGTTTGCCTTTGCCAGTCCTTGCTGGTGTAGCGTTGGTGATTATTTTTGGACACAACTTATTAGATTCTATGCACTTCTCACAAGACATCCTACAAAATATATGGTTCGTTTTACACGAACGTGGCTGGCTTGAGTTTGCGGGCATTAAGCTTCGTACAAGCTATCCGGTTTTACCTTGGATTGGGGTAATTTTATTGGGCTATGTATTAGGCCAGTTGTTTAGTTCAAAATATACAGCAAAGCAAAGAGGCCTCGCTTTACTTAGTCTAGGTTTCGCAAGTATTGGGTTGTTTGTTTTACTACGTTTGATCAATGTTTATGGTGACCAGCCGTGGCAGCATTTTGAGTCATTACAACTAAGCCTCATGAGCTTTTTTAACCTCACCAAGTATCCGCCGTCTTTATTGTTTATTTTGCTAAATGTTGGGATCGGACTAATTGTACTGACCGCTTTTGAACGTATGCAGCAATACTCATTTCTAAAACCATTGGTCGTGTTTGGCTCGGTGCCGATGTTCTTTTATTTACTGCATTTATATGTGCTGAAACTGATGTATGTGTTTGCGCTAAGTATGTGAGGAGCAAACTATGGGGGTTATTTGTCGGTCGGCCATGTATGGATGCTGTGGCTAATCACGATTGTACTGTCTTTTGCACTCTATCCAGCGGTTAAGTGGTTCTCGAAGTTCAAGCATCAAAACAAGCATATTTCGATTTTAAAATATTTCTAATTTTCAAAAGGTAAGTAAAGCGAGTTCAAGAATGCTCGCTTTACTTACTTACATCTAAATATAGGGTTTCTTTCACTTCTTCCATGACCACATAACTGTGTGAAGATGCAGAAGCGGGGAGTTTCTTTAATAGATCTCCTAATAAGCGGCGGTATGCACTCATTTCTTTTAAACGCGCTTTTACAAGGTAGTCAAATTCACCTGAAATGAGGTGGCATTCAAGCACTTCAGGAATCTCAACTAAATCTCTAGCCACCTGATCAAAAACGTCACCAGATTTGGCAGATAACTTAATTTCTAAAAAGACCAGCAGATTGCGGTCTACGTAGGCGGGGTTTAGCCGGGCGTAATAACCCATGATAATGCCATCGCGTTCAAGGCGTTTTACACGCTCTGAACAGGGGGTGGTAGAGAGGTTGACTCTCGATGCCAATTCACTAATCGCAATTCGTCCTTCACGCTGCAAAATGTCCAGAATCATGCGATCTATACGATCTAACGGGCGCATAGATATTTCCTCTTTTTTTAACATTCTCGCGAGAAAAACATAAAATTACCTAGATTATAGCCTGAAAAACAGTGAAATAAACTATTGAAGCAGAAATATACTAGTGAAATAAACTGGTGTGCGTGAGGGAATGGAAATGCGCGTAATTGTTTTAGGTAGCGGCGTTATTGGAGTGGCAAGTGCCTATTATTTAGCTCGTCAAGGAGCTGAGGTTACTGTTCTCGATCGCCAGTCAGGTCCTGCTGAAGAAACTAGCTTTGGTAATGCAGGCCAAATTTCGCCTGGGTATTCGACCCCTTGGGCAGCACCAGGAATTCCTTTTAAAGCTGTGAAATGGATGTTCCAACACCATGCACCGCTTGCGATTAATTTAGATGGCAGCATGTGGCAATTACAGTGGATGGCGCAAATGCTGAAAAACTGTAATCCACAAAGTTATGCTGTCAACAAAGAACGTATGATGCGTGTGGCTGAATACAGCCGTGACTGCTTACGTGAACTCAGAAAAGACACGGGTATTCACTACGAAAACCGCGCTAAAGGTACGTTGCAGCTATTCCGTAAAGAAGCACAAATGGAAGCGGTTCAACGCGACATTAGTGTGCTTGAAGAATGCGGCGTAAGCTACGAGTTATTAAATGGTAACGAGCTTGGTCGTGTAGAACCAGCTTTAGCAAATGCACAAGATAAACTCGTTGGTGGTTTACACTTACCAAATGATGAAACGGGTGACTGTTATTTATTTACCAATGCCTTAGCTCAAATTGCTAAAGAGTTGGGTGTTAACTTCCAGTTTAATCAGAACGTAGAAAAATTGATTGTTGAAGGCGACCAAATTAAGGGCGTTCAAGTTAATGGTAAAGTTTTAACAGCAGATCGTTATGTCCTAGCGTTTGGTAGCTATTCACGTGATTTCTTGAAACCACTTGATCTACAGTTACCTGTATATCCTGTAAAAGGTTACTCGTTGACGATTCCTATTGTTGACCCAGCTTTTGCTCCGCAATCTACAGTGCTTGATGAAACCTATAAAATCGCGATTACTCGTTTTGACCAACGTATTCGTGTAGGTGGAATGGCAGAGTTAAGCGGTTTCAATTTGGGTCTAAACGAAGACCGCCGTGCAACCTTGCAAATGGTGACTCAAGACTTGTTCCCGGGCGGCGATATGGCACAGGCGTCTTTCTGGACAGGTTTACGCCCAATGACACCAGACAGTACTCCAATTATTGGTGCGACTCGCTTTAAAAATCTGTTCTTGAATACAGGTCACGGTACTTTAGGTTGGACCATGGCGTGTGGTTCAGGAAAATTAATCAGTGACATCGTATTGAATCATAAGACGGATATCAGTACCGATGGCCTTTCAATTCAGCGTTATTCACACGCGCACGCAGCTTAACGGACGTTAGGAAAGTAAATCATGCCTCGTCCTATTACCGCAGTGATCCACCGTCAAGCTTTACAAAATAACTTGGCGGTGGTGCGCAAGGCTATGCCAAACAGTAAGGTCTTTGCCGTTGTAAAAGCCAATGCTTATGGACACGGAATTGAACGTGTTTATGAAGCATTTAAAGCAGCAGATGGCTTTGCCTTACTTGATCTTGATGAAGCAAAACGAATTCGTGCTCTAGGTTGGACAGGTCCAATTTTATTGCTCGAAGGAGTTTTCTCTCCTCAAGATTTATTTGATTGTGTGTAGTATCAGCTTAGTTTCACCGTTCATAGTGAAGCGCAAATCGAGTGGGTAGAAAAGCATCCTTATCCGGCTCAATTTGATATTTTCTTGAAAATGAACAGTGGTATGAACCGTCTTGGTTTTAAACCACAACACTATGTTCAAGCTTGGGAACGTTTAAATAACTTGGCAAATGTGTCCAAGATTACGCACATGACGCATTTTTCAGATGCAGATGGTGAGCGTTTCGGTCAGCAGGGTATTGATTATCAAATTACTGCCTTTGAAGAAATTGTAAAAGATTTACCGGGTGAAAGATCGGTAAGCAATAGTGCAGCAATTTTGCGTTATCAAGACCAGCTCAAATCAGATTATGCCCGCAGTGGCATCATGCTCTATGGCAGCTCGCCAGATTACCCAACGCATAGTATTGCAGATTGGGGCTTGCAGCCGACCATGAGCTTACGCAGTGAAATTATTTCCGTTCAGCATTTAGAGCCGAATGAAAGCGTAGGTTATGGCTCAAACTTTGTCGCAGAGCAACCCATGACGATTGGGATTGTGGCTTGCGGCTATGCCGATGGTTATCAACGTATTTCGCCAACAGGGACTCCAGTTTTAGTGGACTCAGTACGCACGCGTACAGTTGGCCGCGTCAGTATGGATATGTTGGCAGTCGATTTAACGGGTATTGAGAGTGCCCAAGTCGGCAGTGAAGTGGTGCTCTGGGGGCAATCAAGTACAGGCGTCATTTTACCTATAGATGATGTCGCAGTTTCATCCGGTACGGTGGGTTATGAACTGATGTGTGCTGTCACCGCCCGTGTTCAATTTATTAATCAGGTATAAGGAAATCCGAATGTCTAATTCAGATATACAAAAGATCAACACCAACGAAGTCATGAGCGCCGTGACTGTTTTTAACAAAGTGGTTTATCTGTCAGGTCAGGTGCCTAAAAATACCGAGCAAGACGTGGCAGGCCAAACTCGTGAAATTCTTGCCACGATTGATGAACTTTTGGCATTAGCCAATACCGATAAATCTCGCTTGCTTTCTGCGCAGCTCTATTTGAAAAATCTTTCTGACTTTTCAACCGTAAATGCAATTTGGGTTGACTGGTTAAAAGGGTGTGTTGCTCCATCGCGTGCCACAATTCAGGCCGATTTGGTCAATCCGGATTGGCTCATTGAAATTGCCGTGACGGCAGCACAAAAGTAATTCGTTTTTACTCCAAAAATGATGATGTATCTAACAGAAGGAAGATAGATACGGTTTATCCAGTCATTTTTTGGTGAACAGATTCAGTGACCTATGGCATACGGTTCAATTTTCGCCATAGGTTGCTGATCTTAACAAAGGAATTCAAAAAGGAATTTTAATATGACAACGGCTCGTCATTCAGATACGGAAAATTCTCCTGATCATCTGCAACGAAAACTGTCTAACCGTCATTTACAACTGATTGCTATTGGCGGTGCAATTGGAACTGGCCTATTTATGGGCTCAGGTAAAACCATCTCCCTCGCAGGTCCTTCAATTCTCTTTATTTATATGATTATTGGAGGTATGTTCTTTTTCTTAATGCGTGCAATGGGTGAACTACTCCTTGCAAATCTGCATTACAAATCTTTTGTTGATATGGCTCATGACCTGATTGGTCCTTGGGCCGGTTACTATTTGGGTTGGACCTATTGGTTAGGTTGGGTGCTAGTCGGTATTGCGGACCTTTCAGCAGTCATTAACTATTTGAGTTTCTGGTTGCCAGATGGTGCAAGTTTCTCTCCAATACAGCAGGCTATGATTAGTGCTGGCTGTGTATTGTTTGTGATGGGTCTTAACCTCCTTACAGTACGTCTATTTGGTGAAATTGAGTTTTGGTTTGCCCTTATTAAGATTCTGGCAATTATTGGCCTGATCGGGGTAGGTGGCTATATGATTTTCAGC
>NZ_JEYB01000042.1:0-35392 GCF_000582255.1 Acinetobacter sp. 1566109
AGGAAGATCATCATGGCTAAAGCCAAGTTTGAACGTAATAAACCACACGTAAACGTGGGTACAATCGGTCACGTTGACCATGGTAAAACAACTTTAACTGCTGCGATTGCAACTATTTGTGCAAAAACTTACGGCGGTGAAGCGAAAGATTACTCGCAAATCGACTCAGCACCTGAAGAAAAAGCACGTGGTATTACAATTAATACTTCACACGTAGAATACGATTCTCCAATTCGTCACTACGCACACGTTGACTGCCCGGGCCACGCCGATTACGTTAAAAACATGATCACTGGTGCTGCTCAGATGGACGGCGCGATCCTTGTATGTGCTGCGACTGACGGTCCAATGCCACAAACTCGTGAACACATCCTTCTTTCTCGTCAGGTTGGTGTACCTTACATCATCGTATTCTTGAACAAATGCGACCTTGTTGACGACGAAGAATTACTTGAATTAGTAGAAATGGAAGTTCGTGAACTTCTTTCTACTTACGACTTCCCAGGTGATGACACTCCAGTAATCCGTGGTTCAGCTCTTGCTGCTCTTAACGGTGAAGCAGGTCCTTACGGTGAAGAATCAGTTCTTGCTCTTGTAGCAGCTCTTGACTCTTATATCCCAGAACCAGAACGTGCTATCGACAAAGCATTCTTAATGCCAATCGAAGACGTATTCTCAATTTCTGGTCGTGGTACAGTAGTAACAGGCCGTGTAGAATCTGGTATCGTTAAAGTTGGTGAAGAAGTAGAGATCGTTGGTATTAAAGATACAGTTAAAACAACTGTAACTGGCGTAGAAATGTTCCGTAAACTTCTTGACGAAGGCCGTGCAGGCGAGAACTGTGGTGTATTACTTCGTGGTACTAAGCGTGAAGATGTACAACGTGGTCAAGTACTTGCTAAACCAGGTACAATCAAGCCGCACACTAAATTCGACGCAGAAGTATACGTACTTTCTAAAGAAGAAGGTGGTCGTCACACTCCATTCTTAAATGGTTACCGTCCACAGTTCTACTTCCGTACAACTGACGTAACTGGTGCGATCCAGTTGAAAGAAGGCGTTGAAATGGTAATGCCAGGTGACAACGTTGAAATGTCAGTAGAATTAATCCACCCAATCGCAATGGACCCAGGTCTACGTTTTGCGATCCGTGAAGGTGGTCGTACTGTAGGTGCTGGTGTTGTTGCGAAAGTAACTGCATAAGCATAATATAGTGACGTATTACGTCTCAAGTTGAGAGCTTTGGCTCTCAACTTGCTTTATAGGTCAGTAGTTCAATTGGTAGAGCGTCGGTCTCCAAAACCGAATGTTGGGGGTTCGAGTCCCTCCTGACCTGCCATATTTTGAAATAAAAAGCTTGATGCTGGCTTAGTTGTTCATATAATAAGTCGCGAGTTCTACGACGAGTACAAAAATGTCGAATGATAAATCGCGTGACGCATTGAGCGACGCGCCAATTCCTCAAAGAAATAATTCTGCTGAAGTTGTTCGTACTGGTTCGCCTTTAGATATCGTTCTATGGGTGATAGCAATTGCATTATTGCTCTCGGCTACCATGGTGAATCAGCATTTACCAGCGTATTGGGCCCCTGCAAATAATGTATGGGTGCGCGTTGGGGTAATTTTTGCTTGTATCGTTGTGGCTTTAGGTTTATTATACGCCACCCATCAAGGTAAAGGCTTCGTTCGTTTGCTGAAAGATGCACGAGTCGAATTGCGTCGAGTAACTTGGCCAACAAAACAAGAAACAGTCACTACATCGTGGCAGGTTCTATTGGTTGTAGTTGTTGCATCGTTAGTATTATGGTGCTTTGACTATGGTTTGGGTTGGTTAATTAAGTTGATTATCGGGTAAAAGAGCTATGAAACGTTGGTACATTATTCATGCCTACTCTGGTTATGAAAAACAAGTGATGCGTTCACTTACAGAACGAATCCAGCGTAGCGCTGTTGCCGATAGCTTTGGTGATGTCCTAGTTCCTACCGAAGAAGTGGTGGAAATGAAGGATGGTAAGAAACGTAAATCTGAGCGTAAATTCTTTCCTGGCTATGTGTTAGTTGAAATGGAAATGAATGATGATACTTGGCACATTGTTAAAGAATGTCCAAAAGTATTAGGTTTTATCGGGGGTACACCTGAAAAACCTGCGCCAATCACTCAACGTGAAGCAGATGCGATTCTTGCGCGTGTACGTAATACTGGTGAAGCTCCACGTCCTAAGACGATGTTTGAACCAGGTGAAGAATTACTCGTTATTGACGGTCCATTCACAGACTTTAAAGGTGTGGTGGAAGAGGTTCAATACGACAAGTCACGTTTAACGTTGACGATTAACGTGTTTAATCGACCAACTCAGGTTGAACTCGAATTTCGCCAAGTCGAAAAAACGATTTAATCTTAATTGGTTGAAAAGCGCCCGATTTTATCGGGCATTGTTGTTGTAACAGTATTGTTACGTAGAAATTGGGGAGCCTAACGGCGCCTGTACCCAGAGGTATTTTAAAATGGCTAAGAAGATTGACGGCTATATCAAGCTGCAAGTTCCAGCTGGTAAAGCAAATCCATCTCCACCAATTGGTCCTGCACTAGGTCAACGTGGTGTAAACATCATGGCATTCTGTAAAGAATTCAATGCTGCTACACAAAAAGTTGAACCAGGTCTTCCAATTCCTGTAGTGATTACTGTGTACAACGACAAGTCGTTCACATTCATCATGAAAACTCCTCCAGCTTCTATTCTTCTTAAGAAAGCTGCTGGTATCCAAAAGGGTTCATCTGTACCTAACAAAACTAAAGTTGGTAAGTTGACTCGTGCTCAATTAGAAGAAATCGCGACTACTAAAGAACCAGACTTAACTGGTGCTGATTTAGACGCGCGTGTTCGTACCATTGCTGGTTCTGCACGTTCTATGGGCTTGGAAGTGGAGCTATAAGACATGGCAAAGTTAACTAAACGTCAAAAAGCCATTGCTGCTGCTGTAGAAGCAAACAAAGTTTACACTTTGGAAGAAGCAGTACAGGTTCTTAACAGCTTGCCTGCTGCAAAGTTCAAAGAATCTTTAGACATCTCTGTAAACCTTGGCGTAGATCCACGTAAATCTGATCAGGTTGTTCGTGGTGCTACTACATTACCTGCAGGTACTGGTAAAACTGTACGTGTAGCTGTATTTGCTCAAGGCGCTCAAGCAGAAGCTGCTAAAGAAGCTGGTGCTGATGTTGTAGGTTTTGATGACCTTGCTGAAAGCATCCAAGGTGGAAACCTTGACTTTGATGTTGTGATCGCTGCTCCAGACGCTATGCGTGTTGTTGGTAAGCTCGGTACAATTCTTGGTCCACGTGGTTTAATGCCAAACCCTAAAGTAGGTACTGTAACTCCTGATGTTGCGAATGCTGTTAAAAACGCAAAATCTGGTCAGGCTCGTTACCGTGTAGACAAAGCGGGTATTATCCACGCTGCGATTGGTCAAGTTGGCTTTGATGCTGCTGCAATCCGTCAAAACGTTGAAACTTTAGTTGCTGACTTGAAAAAGTTAAAACCTGCAACTTCTAAAGGTGTATACATCAAAAAGATCACTTTGAGCTCAACTATGGGTCCTGGTCTTACTGTTGATGTAAACAACGTTTCTAACTAAGTTTTAACTTAGTTCTGTACAGAATTTTAAAGTCCTGATCGAGTAGGTAGCAAAAATAGAAATAAGTTTCTATTTTTGCGCAGTTAAAGCAACGCTTTGACTCTTGCTTATCAGGCGGACTTTGAATTGATGAATGAGAATTTATCAGCGTCAAAGACCTCAGGCGAGAAGGCGTTATTTTCGGATAGCGGCTTTTCTTAATAATCCAGCCTGCGTAGACGCGGTGGTGTGATTTGTTCCTCCTCCGCGTGTAAGTCGAAAGGCTTACGAATTGGGAGTGTGCCCATTGGGTGCATAAATCACCTTAGGAGGTTTTACAATGGCTCTTCTTATCGAAGACAAAAAACAGATCGTTTCAGAAGTAAGTGAAGTTGCTTCTAAAGCGTTTGCAGCCGTTGTTGCTGACTATCAAGGTTTAAGCGTAGAGCAATTAACAACACTTCGTGTTGAAGCTCGTAAGTTAGGTGTAACTACACGTATCGTACGTAACACTTTGGCTAAGCGCGCATTCCAAGGTACTCAATTTGATATCTTGAACGACAACCTTGTTGGTCCAACAATTCTAGGTTTTTCAACTTCTGAAGATGACATGGGTGCAGCTGCACGCTTGTTTGAAGAATTTGCAAAAACTAACAAAGCATTTGAATTAAAAGCTGCTGCATTTGACGGCAAAGTTTATCAAGGTGCTGATGTTAGCGTAATTGCTAATCTTCCAAACCAAGAGAAAGCGCTTACTATGCTTGCCTCTGTTCTTCAAGCTCCTATTTCGAAATTGGGTCGCCTCATTACAGCGCTCAAAGAGAAAAACGAGTCAGAAGCTGCTTAATCAATTTTACACACCATTCAATATCCATTTGGAGTTATTCTCATGGCTTTAACTAACGAAGAAATCTTAAACGCAGTTGCTGAAAAAACTGTTCTTGAACTTGTTGAATTAATTTCTGCTTTCGAAGAGAAATTCAACGTTTCAGCTGCAGCTGTTGCTGTTGCTGCTCCAGCTGGTGGCGCTGCTGCAGCTGCTGAAGAACAATCTGAATTCAACGTTGAGTTGACTTCTTTCGGTGCTAACAAAGTAGCTGTTATTAAAGCAGTTCGTGAAGCAACTGGCCTTGGTCTTAAAGAAGCTAAAGACCTAGTTGAAGGTGCTCCTCAAGTTCTTAAAGAAGGCGTTTCTAAAGAAGAAGGCGAAGAACTTAAGAAGAAACTTGAAGAAGCTGGTGCTACAGTTACACTTAAGTAATTGTAAAAGGAGTCGGTTTTTAAATCGGCTCCATAAAATGGCTGATGGCTCTTGGGTCATCAGCCTTTTTGCGTTACAATAATCGGCTCGATTTTTGTTAGTTTTGTTTGATTTTTAGAAAAATCTAAATAAAACAAGAAATTTCAAATGTTTACCAATATTTTTCTTTTTTAAAAATATTGTTAAGCGTTTTTATACCACTAAAAATTGCAGCATTTGTAAACAGTGGTGGCCATATCGGCCTGCGTAATTCCTTCTGAGCCCGTTCTGCAGGCGGGCTTAGTTTACTTTCCGAGGACTCCAGATGGCATACTCATATACCGAAAAGAAACGGATCCGTAAGAATTTTGGTAAATTGCCCCAAGTAATGGATGCACCGTACTTACTATCGATTCAGGTCGATTCGTACAGAACATTCTTGCAAGATGGCAAAACTCCAAAAAACCGCGAAGATATCGGTCTCCAAGCCGCATTTCGTTCAGTTTTTCCTATCGAAAGTTATTCTGGCAATGCTGCTTTAGAATTTGTTGAGTATAGCCTTGGTAAACCTGAGTTCGATGTACGCGAATGTATTCTTCGTGGTTCGACTTATGCGGCACCAATGCGCGTTAAAATTCGTTTGATTATTAAAGATCGCGAAACTAAATCAATTAAAGACGTACGTGAACAAGAAGTCTATATGGGTGAAATTCCACTCATGACTGAAAACGGTACCTTTGTTATCAATGGTACTGAGCGTGTAATCGTATCTCAATTACACCGTTCACCAGGCGTATTCTTTGACCATGATAAAGGTAAGACTCACTCAAGTGGTAAAGTGTTGTATTCAGCACGTATCATTCCTTACCGTGGTTCATGGTTAGACTTTGAATTTGATGCAAAAGACCTTGTTTACGTACGTATTGACCGTCGTCGTAAATTACTTGCTACTGTTGTGTTGCGTGCACTAGGTTATAACAATGAACAAATCTTGAATTTGTTCTACGAAAAAGTACCTGTGTATCTTGACATGGGTAGCTATCAAATTGACCTTGTTCCTGAGCGTTTACGTGGTGAAATGGCTCAATTTGATATTGCTGACAATGAAGGTAAAGTCATTGTTGAGCAAGGCAAACGTATTAATGCGCGTCACGTACGTCAAATGGAAGCTGCAGGTTTAACTAAACTTTCAGTTCCTGATGAATACTTATATGAACGTATTACGGCTGAAGATATTACTTTACGTGATGGTGAAGTAATTGCTGCAAATACGTTGTTAAGCCATGAAGTAATGGTGAAGTTGGCAGAAGGTGGTGTTAAACAATTTAACATCCTATTCACGAACGACATCGACCGTGGTTCATTTGTTGCTGATACATTGCGTGCAGACACAACAGCGGGACGTGAAGAAGCATTAGTAGAAATCTACAAAGTGATGCGTCCAGGCGAGCCGCCAACAAAAGAAGCTGCTGAAAACCTATTCAATAACTTATTCTTCTCTTCTGAGCGTTATGACTTATCTCCAGTAGGTCGTATGAAGTTCAACCGTCGTCTAGGTCGTCCTTACGAAGTTGGTACTGATCAAAAATCTCGTGAAGTTGAAGGTATTTTATCGCACGAAGATATCATCGATGTATTACGTACGTTGGTTGAAATCCGTAACGGTAAAGGCGAAGTAGACGATATCGACCATTTAGGTAACCGTCGTGTACGTTCTGTTGGTGAAATGACAGAGAACCAATTCCGTGTTGGTTTAGTACGTGTTGAGCGTGCTGTTAAAGAGCGTTTAAGCCAAGCAGAAACTGATAACTTGTCTCCACAAGACTTGATTAATGCTAAGCCAGTTGCTGCTGCAATCAAAGAATTCTTTGGTTCAAGCCAGTTATCTCAATTCATGGACCAAAACAACCCATTATCTGAGATTACACATAAGCGTCGTGTATCTGCGCTTGGCCCAGGTGGTTTAACACGTGAACGTGCAGGCTTTGAAGTACGTGACGTACATCAAACTCACTATGGTCGTGTGTGTCCAATTGAAACGCCTGAAGGTCCAAACATTGGTTTGATTAACTCGCTTTCTGTATATGCAAAAGCGAATGACTTCGGTTTCTTGGAAACACCATACCGTAAAGTTGTAGATGGTCGTGTAACTGATGATGTTGAATATTTATCTGCAATTGAAGAAGTAGGTACTGTTATTGCACAGGCCGACTCAGCAGTAGATAAAGATGGCAACTTAACAGAAGAATTTGTTTCTGTTCGTCACCAAGGTGAATTCGTACGTATGCCACCTGAAAAAGTGACGCATATGGACGTTTCTGCACAGCAGGTTGTATCTGTTGCTGCATCACTTATTCCATTCCTTGAACACGATGACGCGAACCGTGCATTGATGGGTTCGAACATGCAACGTCAGGCTGTTCCTACTTTACGTGCTGACAAGCCTCTTGTTGGTACTGGTATGGAAGCGAACGTAGCACGTGATTCGGGTGTGTGTGTAATCGCAAACCGTGGTGGTGCAATTGAATATGTAGATGCTTCTCGTATCGTTATTCGTGTAAACGAAGATGAAATGGTTGCAGGTGAGGCAGGTGTAGATATCTATAACCTCATCAAATATACACGTTCGAACCAAAATACTTGTATTAACCAAAATGTTATCGTGAATTTGGGCGACAAAGTTGCTCGTGGTGACATCTTGGCAGATGGTCCGTCAACAGACATGGGTGAACTTGCGCTTGGTCAAAACATGCGTGTAGCGTTCATGACATGGAATGGTTACAACTATGAAGACTCGATCTTATTATCTGAGCGTGTTCTTCAAGAAGACCGTTTAACTTCTATTCATATTCAAGAATTGTCATGTGCGGCTCGTGATACTAAGTTAGGTGCAGAAGAAATTACTGCCGATATTCCTAACGTAGGTGAAGCTGCGCTTTCTAAACTTGATGAATCAGGTATCGTTTATATCGGTGCTGAAGTTACTGCTGGTGACATCTTAGTTGGTAAAGTAACGCCTAAAGGCGAAACTCAGTTAACTCCTGAAGAAAAATTGCTTCGTGCAATCTTTGGTGAAAAAGCTGCTGACGTTAAAGATTCATCTTTACGTGTTCCATCTGGTACTAAAGGTACAGTTATCGACGTTCAAGTCTTCACTCGTGATGGCTTAGAGAAAGATGACCGTGCATTAGCGATTGAAAAAGCACAGCTTGATTCTTATCGTAAAGACTTGAAAGAAGAATATAAAATCTTCGAAGAAGCGGCTCGTGAACGTGTAATCCGTTTACTTAAAGGCCAAGAGTCTAATGGCGGTGGTTCAACTAAACGTGGCGATAAACTTTCTGAAGATTTATTGTCTGGTTTAGAGCTTGTTGATTTACTTGAAATTCAACCGACAGATGAAGCAATCGCTGAGCGTTTAACTCAGATTCAAGTGTTCTTGAAAGAGAAGAGCGCAGAAATCGATGAGAAATTCGCTGAGAAGAAACGTAAGCTTGCAACAGGTGATGAGTTAACAACTGGCGTATTGAAAGTTGTTAAAGTTTACTTAGCTGTTAAACGTCGTATTCAGCCTGGTGATAAGATGGCTGGTCGTCATGGTAACAAGGGTGTTGTTTCTAACATCTTACCTGTTGAAGACATGCCACACGATGCGAACGGTGTACCTGTAGATATCGTATTGAACCCGTTGGGCGTACCATCTCGTATGAACGTGGGTCAGATTCTCGAGACTCACTTGGGTATGGCGGCTAAAGGGCTTGGTGACAAAATCGAAAAAATGTTGAAAGAACAGCGTACAGTTTTAGAACTACGTGAATTCTTAGACAAGATTTATAACAAAGTCGGTGGCGAGCAAGAAGATCTTGATAGCTTGACTGATGATGAAATCCTAGCACTTTCAGGCAACTTGCGTGCTGGTGTTCCTTTGGCTACTCCTGTATTTGATGGTGCTGAAGAAAGTCAAATTAAAGATTTACTTGAGTTGGCTGACATTTCACGTACAGGTCAAACAGTATTGTTTGATGGACGTACAGGTGAACAGTTTGACCGTCCAGTAACTGTTGGTTACATGTACATGTTGAAGTTGAACCACTTAGTTGATGACAAGATGCATGCGCGTTCAACTGGTTCTTACTCATTAGTTACACAACAACCGCTTGGTGGTAAAGCACAATTCGGTGGTCAGCGTTTCGGTGAGATGGAAGTATGGGCACTTGAAGCATACGGTGCAGCATATACACTCCAAGAAATGCTCACAGTGAAGTCGGATGACGTTGAAGGCCGTACTCGCATCTATAAGAATATTGTAGATGGTAACCATTATATGGATCCGGGTATGCCTGAATCGTTCAACGTATTGACCAAAGAGATCCGTTCTTTAGGTATCAACATTGAACTGAAAAATGGTGATTAAGTCGTAAGACTCACGATTTTTTAGGAAAAAACAATATTTGTGACCCAGTCGGGTAAGCGAGGCTTCCCGACACACGGAGAAAAAAATTGAAAGACTTGCTCGATATCATGCGTAAGAAAACGGATTCAGATGGTCATGCGCCAGTTGAGTTCGACCGTATCCGTATTGGTCTTGCGTCACCAGAAATGATTAAGTCATGGTCTCATGGTGAAGTTAAAAAACCTGAGACGATCAACTATCGTACGTTCAAGCCAGAACGTGACGGTTTATTCTGTGCCAAAATCTTTGGTCCAGTAAAAGATTACGAATGCTTGTGTGGTAAATACAAGCGTATGAAATACAAAGGCGTCATTTGTGAAAAATGTGGCGTTGAAGTAACTACAGCGAAAGTTCGTCGTGAACGTATGGGTCACATTGAACTTGCTTCTCCAGTTGCGCATATCTGGTTCTTAAAATCGTTACCTAGCCGTATCGGTTTATTACTTGATATGACACTTCGTGATATCGAACGTGTATTGTATTTCGAATCATATGTTGTTACTGATCCTGGCATGACGCCTTTCGAAAAGTATCAACTTCTTAATGACGAAGAATACTTTACAGCTTTAGAAGAGCACGGTGACGAGTTCGTTGCAAAAATGGGTGCGGAAGCAGTTCAAGACTTGTTGAAAGACATTGATCTTGAAGCTGAGATTGCTCGTTTACGTGAAGAAATTCCTCAAACAACTTCTGAAACGAAGTTGAAAAAAGCATCTAAACGCTTGAAATTGATGGAAGCATTCAAAGACTCGAACAACAAGCCAGAATGGATGGTAATGAATGTACTTCCGGTGCTTCCACCAGATTTACGTCCATTAGTTCCACTTGAAGGTGGTCGTTTCGCGACTTCTGACTTGAACGATTTATATCGTCGTGTAATTAACCGTAACAACCGTTTGAAGCGTCTTCTTGACCTTGCAGCGCCGGACATCATCGTGCGTAACGAAAAACGTATGTTACAAGAGTCTGTAGATGCGTTGCTTGATAACGGTCGTCGTGGTCGTGCAATTACTGGTTCTAACAAACGTCCATTAAAATCTTTGGCAGACATGATCAAAGGTAAACAAGGTCGTTTCCGTCAGAACTTGTTAGGTAAGCGTGTTGACTACTCTGGTCGTTCGGTAATTACTGTAGGTCCTACTTTACGTCTTCACCAATGTGGTCTTCCGAAGAAAATGGCACTTGAATTATTCAAGCCATTCATTTTCGCGAAATTACAAGCTTCAGGTCAGGCAACAACCATTAAAGCTGCGAAGAAAATGGTTGAGCGTGAGACTCCGGAAGTTTGGGACGTTCTTGCATCTGTAATTCGTCAACACCCAGTAATGTTGAACCGTGCGCCAACACTTCACCGTTTAGGTCTTCAAGCATTTGAACCTATTCTTATTGAAGGTAAGGCAATCCGTCTTCACCCACTCGTTTGTGCTGCGTTTAACGCCGACTTCGATGGTGACCAAATGGCGGTACACGTTCCATTGACACTTGAAGCACAGTTAGAAGCTCGTGCATTGATGATGTCAACAAACAACATCTTGTCACCAGCAAACGGTGAGCCAATTATCGTTCCTTCTCAGGACGTTGTCTTGGGTCTTTACTACATCACACGTGATGCAGTAAATGCTAAAGGTGAAGGCATGGTGTTTGCGGATACTCACGAAGTAAACCGTGCACTTGCAACTGGTCAAGTTGCGATTCATGCTCGTGTTAAAGTACGTGTGCATCAAACTGTTATCAATGAAAATGGTGAGCGTGAACAGCAAACTATTATTGTTGATACGACACCAGGTCGTTGCTTACTTTGGGAAGTTGTTCCAGAAGGTTTAAGCTTTGACATGATCAACCTTGAGATGACTAAAAAGAACATCTCTAAGTTAATCAACTCTTGCTACCGTAAACTTGGTTTGAAAGATACAGTTATCTTTGCTGACCAGTTAATGTACTTGGGCTTCCGTCAAGCGACTCGTTCAGGTGTATCTGTAGGTATGGAAGACATGTTAATTCCACCTACGAAACACACAATTATTGATAAAGCTGAAACAGAAGTTCGTGAAATCGAACAACAGTTCGAACAAGGTTTCGTAACTGCTGGTGAGCGTTATAACAAAGTTGTCGATATTTGGGCGCGTACAAACGACCAAGTTGCGAAAGCGATGATGGATAACTTGTCTTACACACTTGTGAAAAACAAACAAGGTGAAGACGAGAAGCAAAAATCATTCAACAGCATCTATATGATGTCTGACTCTGGTGCCCGTGGTAGTGCGGCGCAGATTCGTCAGCTTGCTGGTATGCGTGGTTTGATGGCAAAACCGGATGGCTCGATTATTGAGACACCGATTAAAGCGAACTTCCGTGAAGGTTTAACAGTACTTCAGTACTTTATTTCTACACACGGTGCGCGTAAAGGTTTGGCCGATACAGCATTGAAAACAGCGAACTCTGGTTACTTGACTCGTCGTCTTGTAGACGTAGCACAAGACTTGGTAATTACTGAGCCTGATTGTGGTACAAATGGCGGCCTAGTAATGACTCCATTCATTCAAGGTGGTGATGTCATCGAGCCATTACGTGACCGTGTATTAGGTCGTGTAACTGCTGAAGATGTACGTCGTGCCTCTGATGATGAAGTTGTATTACCTCGCGGTACGTTAATTGACGAGAAAATCGCAGCTCAGCTTGAAGAAGCTGGTGTCGATGAAGTTAAAGTACGTTCAGTAATCGCATGTGAATCTACATTCGGTGTATGTGCTCGTTGTTATGGTCGTGACCTTGCACGTGGTCACTTGGTGAACCCAGGTGAATCAGTAGGTGTAATGGCTGCGCAATCAATTGGTGAGCCAGGTACACAGTTAACGATGCGTACGTTCCACGTAGGTGGTGCTGCGAGCCGAACTTCTGCTGCAAACAGTGTTCAAGTACGTAACAAAGGTACTGTACGTTTCCACAACGTGAAAACTGTACAACACGCGAAAGGTCACTTGGTTTCAGTTTCACGTTCAGGTGAAATTGGTATTGCCGATGAGTTAGGTCGTGAGCGTGAGCGTTATAAACTTCCTTACGGTGCAAGCATCTTGTTGAAAGATGGTGAAGTCGTTGAGGCAGGTGGTATCGTTGCAACTTGGGATCCGCATACACATCCATTAGTAACAGAAGTTGCTGGTAAAGCACGTTTCAGCCAAATCGTTGATGGTGTAACTGCAACATCGAAAACTGATGATGCAACTGGTATGACAACTGTTGAAATCTTGCCTGTAACAGCACGTCCTGCTTCTGGTAAAGATTTACGTCCAGCAATCGTATTGGATACGGCTGATGGCGGCGAACAGTTCTACTTCTTGCCACAAAACACAATTGTTACCGTTCGTGATGGCGAAACAATTGGTGTGGGTGACGTTATTGGTCGTGTACCACAAGAATCTTCACGTACTCGTGATATTACCGGTGGTCTTCCACGTGTTGCTGACTTGTTCGAAGCACGTAAGCCGAAAGAACATGCGATCTTGGCAGAAGTGTCTGGTATCGTAAGCTTTGGTAAAGAGACTAAAGGTAAGAACCGTTTAGTAATTACTCCAGATGACGGTTCAGAAATTTACGAAGAGTTGATTCCAAAATGGCGTCAAATCAACGTGTTTGAAGGTGAACATGTGAACCGTGGTGAAACCATTTCTGATGGTCCACAAAATCCACATGACATCTTACGCTTGAAAGGCGAAGTTGCTTTAACTAACTACATCGTGAACGAAGTTCAAGACGTTTACCGTCTCCAAGGTGTAAAAATCAACGATAAGCACATTGAAGTTATCGTACGTCAAATGTTGCGTAAAGTTGATATCATCGATGGTGGTGATACAAGCTTCATTAAAGGCGAACAAGTGGATTACATCCGCGTCGTTCAAGAGAACCAAGCTGTCTTGGCTCAGAACAAGTTCCCTGCGAAGTTTGAACGTCAATTGATGGGTATTACGAAAGCATCGCTTTCTACTGACTCGTTCATCTCTGCTGCATCGTTCCAGGAAACAACTCGTGTGTTAACTGAAGCGGCTGTAACAGGTAAAGAAGATGATTTACGCGGCTTGAAAGAAAACGTTGTAGTGGGTCGCTTGATTCCAGCTGGTACTGGTCTTGCATACCACTTAGAACGTCGTCGTCAAGAAGCAGAAGCTGCAGAACATGAGCTTCATAATGACTTCAGCGAAGTAGACCAAGCATTTAGCCAAGCTTTAAACTCAGAACAATTCTAAGCTTAAAGTTTTATTAAAAAGACGCCTTAGGGCGTCTTTTTTGTGGAAAAAATAAGCTATTTTTACAAAAGTCTATTAAAGCACTCTTAATCTATTACTTAATGAGAAAAAACTCTCCATGAAAGCATACTATCCTAGGCACAACTGAGTAGAGGAGTAGCTTTCAATGAAAAAAATGATGATGATTGCAGGTGTGGGTCTGATGTCAACCACTCTATTTGTAGGTTGCCAAAATGCAAGTCCAGAAAGTAAACGTATTGGTTCTGCAGCTATTGGTGGCGGTGCAGGGGGTGCGGTAGGTAAACATGTAGGCGGTAATATTGGTGCAGGTTTAGGGGCAGCTCTTGGCGCAGGCGTTGCAGCAAATGCAAAAGGGTCTAACAGTAAAACTGTACGTAACAGTGCAATTGGTGCCGGTGTTGGTGCAATCTTAGGTGGAGCAGTGATTGGTGGTGATGCTGGTGCTGCTGCAGGCGGTGCACTTGGTGGTAGTGCGGGTGCGGCCTATGAAGAGAAAAAAGGGAAATACTAAAAGTACCTTTAAACATATTTAAACTAGAAGCTCTTTATAAAATAAGAGCTTCTATTTTCTTTGCTTATTAGATTGAAATTTAAATAATAACTAGACCTAGAATGCTTTTACAAAATATCAATCTATTGCCACAGTGCGATAACATAAACTGATCAAATTCCTCATAAAAGAAGATTATGCTTTGATTAGAGCACAATGGAGTGAGTATGGTCATGAAAAAAACAATTGGTTTAATTTCTACTTTAATGTTATCTGCATTCATGTTCACTGGTTGTCAGAATATGAGTCCATCTGATCAGCGTATTGGTGCTGCAGCATTAGGCGGTGCTGTTGGTGGTGGTGTCGGTAACCATGTCGGTGGCGGTCTAGGTGCTGGTGTAGGTGCAGCAGCTGGTGCGGGTGTAGGTGCGAATGCTAAGGGTAGTAATAAGAGTTCCACAACAAGTAGTGCTATCGGTGCCGGTATTGGATCTGTAGTAGGGAAAGCCATTTTTGGTGGTGATACAGGCGCTGCGATTGGTGGTGCACTTGGTGGTGGTGCCGGCGCTGCGATTGAAGAAAAGCGTTAGAATTTACTAAAATAAAAATAAGTGCCTTTAGGCACTTATTTTTTATGGGTATAAGGCTTTTGCCTTTTTTCTACGGATATATAGTGTCTTTTGTACTTCAGCAATTCTCACACCTGATTCATCAAAAATATTTAAATGATATGTTCTAAGCACTGGAGCATAGTTCTCGGCAAGTTCTCGAATCTGTTCAATTTCTGCTAAGTCAACTCGAATGTCAGCATAAACAGTGCTTCGCCCAGGCGATAAAAAATTAATCTCAGCCGCTTTATCCCAAACTATATATTTTGATCCAAGGTGATGCATAAGAATCAGCATATAAAATGGATCAACCATAGAATAAAGACTACCCCCAAAATGAGTACCTACCAGATTTTGGTTTTTCCAGGTCAGTGGCATTTTTACCCGAACATGACAGAGCTCTAAATTCATGATTTCAATATGAATCCCTGCACCTCGGTAGGGAGGATAATAATTAAATAAGAATTTAGAAATTGAGGGAATGTTCTGAAGTTTTTTTAAAATAGCCATAATAGTCAATTTTTTTTATTGCAACACTGGTCATACTAGATAAGTATCATCTTTTTTATATTGATGGCAATGCTTTATCCGATTAACGACATGATCGATTGAAAAACAAAATAGGAAATGATTATGCAGCCAAAGATTTATACAGTAACAACAAGTGATCAACAAACTCTATGCGCTAAGGCTTGGGGTGATGAGAAAAATACTCCATTAGTTTTAGTACATGGTTATCCAGATAATCAGGAAGTATGGGAATCGGTCATTGAGCATTTGATCAATGATTTTTATATTGTTACTTATGATGTCCGTGGAGCGGGTTTGTCATCTATTCCTAAACGAATACGAGATTATCGTTTAGAACGTTTATCTTTAGACTTACAAGAAGTCGTCGATGAAGTACTCCCAAATCGACAGTTCCATATGGCTGCCCATGATTGGGGATCAATTCAGTCTTGGGAGTCTGCAACTGAACCTAAATTTAAAGGCCGTTTACTCTCTTATACAACCATTTCTGGTCCTTGTTTAGATCATGCTGCGCTGTTCTTAAGAGATAAATTTAAAACGACGCCTGCAAAAATCTTAAAAATACTAACAAAATCATGGTATATCGGTGCTTTCCATTTACCATTAATTGCTCCGACGGTCTGGTCTCTTTTTACTCCAGAAAAATGGGGCAAAATATTAAAAGACTTAGAGAGAAAAGATAATTTACCGTTAAATAGTAATATTGCTGCTGATGGTAAATACGGGATTAATTTATATCGTGCGAATTTTATTCCTCGCTTAACAACTCCTCGCCAGCGTTATGCACAGTGTCCAGTCAAAGCAATAATTTTAAAATACGATACTTTTGTGAGTCCTGAATATATTACGGAAGCAATGCCAAAATGGGTTGAAAACTTTGAGTATGTTGAGCTTGAAGCAAACCATTGGGCGATTCTGAGTCAGGCTGAAAAAGTGGCAGGACATATTCGTCAGTTCATCGAATCACAAAGTTAATAAATGTCTGTTTAATTTACAAAACTGATAATTTGGCGATATTTTCGGCTTCGTAGATGTGAATCTGATAGAATATCGCCTTTTGTTTTGTTCTGAATTTGTTCATGAATGCTGTTGTTGTGGCGATTGCTGTGATGTTTTTACTATCACTAGCACGCGTTTCTGTCGTATTGACATTAGTGGTCTCTGCCATTGTTGGTGGTCTTGTCGCGGGTTTAAGTCTTTCTCAAACAGTTGAAGCTTTTAATGCTGGTCTTGGTGATGGAGCCGAAGTTGCTCTCGCTTATGCTGTATTAGGTGCATTTGCACTCGCTCTCTCTAAATCGGGTTTACCCGACCTGCTTGCTCATAAACTTATTGGTCTGTTGGGAATGGAAGCGGGGAAAAGCCGTGAAACCAAAGTAAAATATTTACTCTTAGGTATTTTACTTATTGCTGCCATTTTCTCTCAAAACCTCATACCGGTTCATATCGCATTTATTCCTGTACTGGTGCCGCCATTATTACGAGTCATGAATCATTTAAAACTAGACCGCCGTGCAGCAGCTTGTGTCCTGACTTTAGGTTTAGTAGGTACTTATATTTTTCTACCCGTTGGCTTTGGTGCGATTTTCCTTGAACAAATTTTGATGGGGAATATCAACAAAATCGGTGCTGCTTATGGCTTGCATGTAGAACGTGGGATGATGCCAATTGGCATGGCTATTCCAGTTTTAGGTATGGTTTTAGGTACTTTAGTTGCAGTATTTATTAGTTACCGTAAGCCAAGAATTTATGCGGACCGTGCCATTACCCCTGTAGCTACCATTGATTTAGACAAACCTCTGCGTGCAACAGCGCAAGATGAAACAGTAGATCTAAAAGCAGATGCAGAAGAACTTAAACACGAAGCAGAGCAAGCCCCTGTAATTGCGAAAAAAACAATTTTTATGGCTTTGCTCGCGATTGGTCTTACCTTAGTTGCACAGCTTTATTCCGGCTCAATGATTTTGGGTGGTTTAGTAGGCTTTGCGGTTCTGTCTACAGCCGGCATTTTTAAATGGCAAGATGCAGATGATGTCTTTGTACAAGGCATGCGAATGATGGCTCTAGTAGGCTTTATTATGATCTCTGCCGCCGGTTTCGCTTCAGTCATGACGCATACAGGAGATATCAATCAACTGGTTAAAGGAGTGGTTGAAATCATTGGTGATAATCGTGCGCTCGCGGCTTTCTTAATGCTGAGTATTGGTTTATTTGTCACGATTGGTATTGGTTCATCTTTTTCAAGTGTGCCTGTTTTAGCAGTTATTTATGTACCTTTATGTGTACAGTTTGGTTTCTCGCCATTAGCGACAATTGCACTGATTGGTACAGCGGCGGCTTTAGGTGATGCTGGATCTCCAGCTTCCGATTCTACCTTAGGACCAACAGCTGGTTTAGGGGTCGATGGACAACATGACCATATTTGGGATACCGTCATTCCAACATTTATCCACTTTAATATTCCATTGTTAGTTTTTGGTTGGATTGCAGCCATGGTTTTATAAGTTTTTTATAATATATTAAATTAAAACCTTCTTAATAATTATCTTAAGATAAGCATTAAGAAGGTTTTTTTATGCTCTAAATAAAATATGTATTTAAAATAAATTATATTAAAATACTCGGAATTTAAAGTATATTAAAAAGGTTGGTTATATAAAATAATTCTGATTAATTAAGTTGGATTAAAAACCAATTAAAATAGTTGGTTGATATATATTTTTATTTAAAACAGTTATTTAAAAATAAATATAAAAATAATTTTATAATGGGTGTTGCATCAATTTAAAATAAATGTTTATTATAAATATAAATAAGGTTGGAGATATTAACGTGTTCAAAAAAGCTTTGATTATTGCATTAATGGGGATGTCTTCATTTACTTTTGCTGGTAATTGGCAAGTAAAATTTGGGGGTAGTGTTATTGCTCCATCTGACGATACAACAACTGCTTTAGGTGTAGTAAAAGCTGATCATGAATATGCATTTACACCATCAGTTGAATACTTTTTTGGTGAATCACCTTTTTCGGCAGAATTATTATTAGCAGCGCCGGTTAATCATGATGTTTTATTAGATGGTAAAAATGTAGCACGTATTAAACAATTACCTCCGACAATTACCGCAAAATATCATTTTAAAAACTCAACTCGTTTCACACCGTATATTGGTATCGGGGCGACAGCATTTATTCCTTGGGATGAGCAAGGTGTTGCTGACAAAGTAAAAGAAGATTTTGGTGTAGCTGGACAAGTTGGTTTTAACTTCCAACCTGCTGATGCGAAAAATTGGGGTGTATTTGTAGATGTTCGCTATGCGGATATTAGCCCAGAAGTTACTTTAACAAATGGTGCTAAATTCGACTTGGATATTAATCCGTTTGTTTACACTTTAGGTTATAGCTATAAATTTTAAGCATAATAATAAATAGAAAAAATATAATAACAAACCTAGACTCAGGCACCTCACATAGATTTTATGTGAGGTTTTTTATTTTATTGCTCTCACTAAAAAAAGCATAAAACAGACAGTTTTATACATATTCTTTTGGTCTTTATTTTTAAACTATTTTTTATATATCTTTAAAGGAATAACCTCATGAATAGAAAATTTGCCATAGGTCTAGCACTTTTTAGTGGCATTACTCTTGCTCATAATGTACAGGCTGCTAGTTTTTCCTGTGATGCTGCAAAAACTAAGACTGAGCTGAGTATTTGCAAAAATCGTTCTTTAAATGATGCTGATGTCAAAATGGCAACAACATATCAAATTGTTTTACATGCATTGCCAATGGGTGGCCGTGATAATCAAAAAGATACACAGCAGCAGTGGTTAAAAAAAAGAAATGCTTGTGCAGCTAATGTAAGTTGTATTTCTAAAGCTTATCAGCAGAGACAACAACAATTGGACTCTATCTTGCAAGATAGGGTACTAAGTCATGGTCCGTTTTAATTAAAGAAAAATTTTTTAATATTCAGGATTGAAAAATTGTAGAAGTACTCCATTCATAAAGCATTCGAGAACAAACAAACTTCAAAATTTAAGGAGTGATTTATGAGTGAACAAGCATCACAAAATTATAGTTTCCAAGCAGAAGTAGCCCAGCTTTTACATTTAGTGACGCATTCTCTCTATTCGAACCCTGAAATTTTCTTACGTGAACTTATCTCTAATGCATCTGATGCATGTGATAAGTTGCGTTTTGAAGGAATTAATCATCCTGAATATTATGAAAATGATCCGGACTTACATGTACGCATCAGCTTAAACAAAGAAGATAAAACTTTAACGATTTCTGATAACGGTATTGGATTAAGCCAACAAGAAGCAATTGATAACTTGGGTACTATTGCAAAATCAGGCACTAAAGACTTCATGTCAAAATTAACGGGCGACCAGAAAGCGGATGCTCAGTTGATTGGTCAGTTTGGTGTTGGTTTCTACTCAGGTTTTATTGTTGCCGATAAAATTACAGTTGAATCACGCCGCGCAGGTCTCGATGCTTCTGAAGGGGTGCGTTGGATCAGCGGTGGCACAGGTGAGTTTGAAGTTCAGCAAATTGATAAAGCTTCACGCGGTACTGACATTATTCTTCACTTGCGTGATGACGCGCTTGATTATTTAGAATCTTATAAAGTTAAGCAAATCGTTAATAAATACTCTGACCACATTAGCTTGCCAATTGAAATGCAAAAAGAAGTTTGGCAGGAAGAGGAGGTTGCTGAAGGTGAAGAGCCTAAAGGCGGCCAAATGGTCAAGACTGATGAATGGGAAGCGATTAACTCTGCAAGTGCTTTATGGACACGTAACAAGAGTGAAGTGACTGAAGAGCAATATGTTGAGTTCTATAAAAACTTAACTCATGACTTCGAAGCACCACTGGCTTGGGCACACAACCGTGTTGAAGGTAGCACCGAATATACCCAATTACTTTATATTCCAAGTAAAGCGCCACATGACATTTTTACACGTGAAGCAAAAGCGGGAATTAAGCTGTATGTAAAACGTGTTTTCATTATGGATGATGCGGATAATTTAATTCCAAACTATTTACGCTTTGTTCAAGGTGTCGTGGATAGCGCCGATTTACCGCTTAATGTCAGCCGTGAGTTGTTGCAAGAAAGCCGTGATGTTAAAACAATTCGTGAAGGTAACGCACGCCGTGTACTCACTTTGCTTGATGGCTTGGCTAAATCAGAAGATGAAAAAGACCAAGAAAAATTCAAGACCTTCTACACTGAGTTTGGTTCAGTGCTTAAAGAAGGCTTGGGTGAAGACTTTGGTAACCGTGAACGTATTTTAAAATTATTACGTTATGCAACTTCAACAAATGATGAAGTGGTAACTTCTTTTGCAGACTATAAAGCGCGCATGAAAGAAGGCCAAAAAGCCATTTATTACGTTACTGCTGACAGCTTAGCTGCTGCTAAAAACTCTCCACAGCTAGAGTTGTTTAAGAAAAAAGGCATTGAAGTATTGTTAATGGCAGAGCGTGTTGATGAGTGGGCAATGAACTTTGTTCATGAGTTTGACGGTACGCCATTAAAGAATGTATCTAAAGGCGCTGTTGATTTAGGTGACTTGCAAGATGCAGAAGAGAAAAAGGCACTAGAGCAAGCGGCTGAACAGTTTAAACCTGTTGTTGAGAAATTAAGTGACTCGTTGAAGGCCAAAACTAAAGAAGTCCGTGTAACAACCCGTTTGGTAGATTCTCCTGCGTGTTTAGTAACTAGTGAAGGGGAGTTGTCTCCTCAACTTATTCGTATGCTCAAACAAGCAGGACAAGCTGTACCTGAAATCAAGCCAATTTTAGAAATTAACCCTGAGCATCCTTTAGTGAAAAAACTTGAAGGTTCAGAACAATTTGATGATTTGGCAAACGTGATTTTTGATCAGGCTGTGATTGCAGAAGGTGGTTTACCAGAAGACCCTGCAGCTTATGTGAAGCGTATTAATAGCTTATTGTTGAAATAATATTTGATGTAAAAAAAGCCTCTGAACTGTCAGAGGCTTTTTTGTGGATAAAGAAAGAGTTATCCACAACTTGATGATTTTTGGCTAAAAATTAGCTTCTAAATTCATTTGAACACTAAGCTGATGTTTCGGGTCATCATCAATATGATTAAAAAAATTAAGATCATTTTGCATAAAAATCCAATCTCGCCATACGGGCTGGCGCCATGAAATATAAGGTCCCCAACTATTTACCCGCATGTCATTTTTGGTATATACACCGCCACTATAAATGCCGTAAGTCAGACTATTATCTTTTACGAACTCAAATTGTTGAAAAGTCCAATTGCCCCAGTTGAATTCTTCATTTTCACTCTTATTCACATTAAATTTGTTAGCGAACAGGGTGTTGTCTTGCATCTTTTGCGTTAAGTTTAGCGTGGTTTCAGTATAGTTTCGGCTGGTTGAGCCATAGCGAAAGACTTGTTCGGTATCTATGCTAATGTTATGTCTTAAATTCCATTTTTTCTTGGCAAGAAATTGTACATAAACATCACTTTCTGAATTTGAGCCTAAATCAAGATTATTTTCGAAAGGCATCCATGTTGAAATCGTATCCCAGCTTGCAGTAATTGGGTTACTGATCGAAATATGGGGTGTTGAAGCTTTCTTCTTTTTCTTACCCAAGGTTTTATAAGGTTGTTTGTGCTGGGTTGCACGGTTCCACAGCGTATCATTTCCAAACACGGCCATCAGGTCCTGAATGAGTGCTGCATCTGAATCATTATTATTTTCTACTTCACATGGTGAATTTGAAAAAGTTAGAGAATGACTTTTGCTTTTTATGAATAGGCTCGATGGATGTAGGGAGCGTCTCGTGGAGCGTTGATGCTTTAAGGACGTAGAGAAAAGCTGTGTATGAGGGATTAAAACCAACATACCTAAACTATAAATACAAAGTAGAGCTTTAGATTTATATTCAAATGACAAAGAAGAGAATTGATTCATTGTTCTGAAAATCAGGAATCAAAAGTTAGCTCAGTATTGTAAGGGAAAAAGCTTAAATTTTTATTTAAAAGTATTTTATTATTCATCACCTTGGAGATAACCTCCAAGGTGATCTTGCTCAATTAGAAAAGTGCTTCTAAACGTAAGAATGTGCTGACAAAATGGTTACGGTCTTCACGGTGGTCATTAAAGTAGTTGACGTCACCTTGTACAAAGAACCACTCACGTAAGAGCGGCTGACGCCATGATACAAATGGTCCCCAACTGTTTAAGCGTAAATCGTTGTCGTTGTAATAGCCACCTGTGTAAATACCATAGTTAAAACGGTTATTTGCAAAGAAACTATGTTCACGGAAAACTCGGTTTTCCCATGTTAAATCATCATCTTGATCGTCAGCATAAGTTAGGCTGAACTGATTTGATAAGATGGGTTGATTTGGACGAGCATGGGTGAGTTCCAAATTAGTACGTAAATAATTTTCACTATGAATGCCATAGCGATAAATTTCTTCAGCATAAAACTTAAAGTCATTACGGAGTTGCCAATCTCTTGATGCTTTTAAGCGAACATACACGTCGTCTCCAGAACGGATACCTAAGTCGGCATCTGTTTCAAACGGCAGTTTTTTGGAAAAATTCGACCAACGTAATGCGATTGAGCTGTTGTCATCTCGTGTTCGTTTAGTATCAAGTTTCTTATTTGAATCTTGATTTGGGTTCTGGTTAATATTGGCTGGACTATTATTAAATTCGTTATCTAAAGAGTCATCACCAAATACTACGCTTAAGCGTTTTTCTAGCGTCGGGAGTTTAATTTTACCGCGTATTCTTGGCTTAATTTCAAAGTTATCATATTCGTTCCAATAGTTATCAATCATGACTCGAATGGTAGCCGAAGCAGGCTTTTGAGGGTCGACTTCACCAAACCAGTTATCAATTTTTTCCGAAGTGTGATCGGCCCAATTTCGAATTTTCTTTTGCTTACGGTCAAACCAGGTCTGGTCTTCGGTCTGCTCGGTAGGTGGAACAATTGGTTGGTTGGACTGCTCCGGAAAAATCGTTGGAGTGGCATCAATCCACCTTGGAATTTGATCTAAAAGATTTTCATCTTTATTTTCTTCGGTTTGTACTCCAGATGACGAACCATTGACTTGTTGAGTTGAAGAAGAATTTACTTCTGCATGAGCCATGCATATAGAACCAAATCCCAATGTTACAAGTGCAAAAAGCTGTCGATACGTAATAACGTGAAATGTTTTCATATCTATCTTTATGTTTTGTTGTTATTGCCACTTTTGTTGATTTTTCTAATAAAATCAAGAGGACGACACAAAAGTTAAGTAAATTTAACTTTTCTTACATATTTGAAATAACTTAAAAAGTTTAAGCTATTAGCGAGAATTTTTAAGCAAAAAAAATCCCCCAAACTAGGGGGATTTTAGATCAAGGAAACTTCAAATTCCGATCATTAAACACATAAAAAACAGAACATTACAGCGCGAATATTCTAAGTGGCAATCATAAACGCATTTTAAGCAATTGAATAGTTCTTTTTTTAGAACGCTCTATTGCTAAAACGATGATAAAACATACGATTTGTTCACACTTTGCAATTAAGACTGTTTATTTTGTGGAATATCACATGTTTCATCATTACAAACAGCAACATCATCTTGCTCGATTTCTTCAGCATTTGCCTTGAGCTGTGCTTGTTCTAAGACTTGTAAAAACACTTCACGAGGTTGTGCGCCTGCAAGCGCAATTCTTTGATCAAATACAAAGAATGGTACGCCTGTTACATTAAGTTGCTCATGCGCAATCTTTTCGTCATGACGAACAAAGTCAGCCAATTCATTTGTATCGAGTACATATTCAACTTCGGCATTATCTAGGCCAATACGAGAAGCGATTTCTTCTACGACTTCGCGTTCGCCAATAGCTAAACCTTCAGTCATATAAGCATGAAAAAAGGCTTCTTTTGCTTCGTTACCTAAGCCTTTACTTTGAGCTAGGTGAATAATACGGTGAGCATTAAAGCTATTGCCTGAGTTGGCTTTTTGCCATTGGAAGTCGATTCCTTCAGAGGCAGCCATGGCCGCAATGTTGCGCTCCATTTCTTCCATCTCTTCATAGGTACGACCATATTTTTTCGCTAAACGCTCAGTATTTGAAGTGTCATGTGTCGCTGGTGCATTCGGATCTAACTCGAAACTATGCCAATGAATATCAAGTTCAATGCCAGCTTCAGCCGCGACATGCTCAAGGCGTTTTTTGCCGATGTAACAAAAAGGACAAACTACATCAGACCAGACATCAACACGCATGGGAGAATCTCATAAATTTTAATTACCCATCATAATAGGGATGATGTACAAGGATTTAAAGCATTGAATAGCGAATAGAGTGTTGCGTATTGTGAAATAAATGACATATAAAGAAGTAAGAGCTCTATTTCATAACTATAAAGAGCAAAACTATAAGAATGGAAATAGGAGGTGTGTATGCGCCGAATTTTGATTGCGATTGCAGGTTTGGTGGTAATTGCAGGTATTGTCTTTTTTTCCTATCAACATATTAAACAGCAACAAGCTAAAGACAGTAGCCAAATGTTCGATGTGGTGATGAATGAAAAAATGAGTGAACTTTATGAACAGGCTCAAGATTGGTCTAAACCTGTACAACTCGATATTCATGATAAACGGCTCGCAGGGCACTATAAGCAAGTCTCAGAATTTCTTTTAAGTTATTGGGTTCAAAATGTAAATGCGCGTAATGAATACTTAAGAGAATTAAAGGCTGCAAAATGGGATACTTTTTTAAATGTTGACCGTTTGGATATTGATAAAAAACAAAAATATGCTGAAACAGAAAAGATGTTAGCTGACGTTCGAAAAGCTTCAGATAAATACCAATCTGAATATGAAAAAATTCATAAAATCTTTCTCGCTAAAATACAGGAATTATCTGTTGATGCAGATACCAGACAACTTCTTGAAATGAAATTGGGAACTCAGCAAAAAGCTGATCAAGACCATACGATTTTTATGATTGAGCTGCAAATTTTAGATGACGCAGAGCAAATGTTTAAACTTCTAAAAAACTATTCGTGGCAAAAGAAAGACCATATGATTCTTTTTCATGAAAATGCTCAAGTTAAAAAATTTAACGAGCTTTACCAACATGTCTTAAAGCTTAATGCAAAAATTGAAAGTATTAAGAAAAAGAACGTGGCTGCTTTAGAAAATGAGTTAGAAGAATAATTACAGCATGAGCATCAACTACTATGTATTGGTGCTCTCAGCTTTGCCTTTTATCAAGAAAGATTGTAATAAACTTTGAGAAGTTTGTAGTTTGTTTAACTGCTCCGATACATGCATCAGCTCTGTTTGTAGCTTTTCTTGAACAATAGGGCAAAGCGTAAATACCCTTTCATCTAAATCAAAACATGGTAATAACACCTGAATGTCTTTTAGTGTCATACCTGCCTCATTTAATATTTTAATTTTATTAATATTTTCAATATCTTTTTGCGTATAACTTCGATAGTTATTGCTTGCACGATGCGGTTGTATTAGCCCTAAACTTTCATAATAACGCAGCATACGCGGACTGACTTTTGTAAGCTCGGCGACTTTAGCGAGGTTCATAAAATAGGCTTGACCTTAACAGTGGTGTCATAGTTTAGCATGTTTTTATCTTTCAAAATGGTACTTGTTCAATGATCAGAAAACTCATTTTATTGGTGTTATTCGGATGGATGTCATTTGTTGCAAATGCCAAAACACTGGAACTTCAGGAGAAGAACATGCGTCAAATATTTGTACTTCATGGTTATTCAGCTTCTATAAATGATCACTGGTTTTTGGACCTAAAACATCAAATAGAAGATGAATATACGGCTGTAACTTTAATACCATTTCCAGATTCTGAGCATCCCAATGTAGATGCTTGGCAGAAAGTTCTAGATGAACAGATTCCACAGGTTAATGAAAATACCTATTTTGTGGCACATAGTTTGGGTGTGATTACTTTGCTGCACTTTTTGCAAAGACATCATTATCAACATATTGGAGGAATGATTTTAGTATCCGGATTCTCTGGACCAATTGCAGATTCTTCACCCCTCACAGCTTATATAACAAAGAGCAAAGTCGATACCAATTACTTTAAGGGCATAAAGAAAAAGCTGGTGTATTTATCTGATAATGATGATTTGGTTCCACCAAAACTGACAGTTCAATTGGCTAAGGATATTGATGCGCCGTACATTACAGTTCCTAATGGCGGACATTTTTTAGGTCGGGAAGGTTATACGTCATTTCCTCAATTGGTCGACTCTTTAAAAGAAATGTTAGAGAATAAATAAAATCTATAAGATAAATCTCACCCTATAAATGGTTATAACTCATTTATAGGGTGGTTTTTCTATTCAGTTTTTTATTAAGAAAGTCCCTTACTATTACATTAAAAATTTTAATTATATTTACCGTTTATCTGAGCCTTACTGAATCAAAAAGCAGTTTGTTGTAGCCTATTTATAGAGACCTTTATTTGAATCTTCATCTTTTGATTGAAATAGGATGACTGATTTTTTGGAGCTAGTTATGAACTTTCTAAAACAATCAGCTTTAATCGCTGCATTTGCTTTTATGGGTTTACCAACTGTTCAGGCAGAAGAAGTAACGACTTTACCCACTATTCGCGTTATGGCTGAATCTGAGCTACGTGATGAGGTGGGCTTTGTGCCGTTTCAAGAAGATAAGAAGGTACGCCAAGCACTACAACACCATGAATATAAAATACATCACGATATACAGAATGCTTTAGTCCCAGAAGGGATGACGACCATAGATTATCAGCCCGTTATGGCGCAGCCTGATCTCTCACAACTTTCTCCATTTTTACGAGAATATATTCTAGCGGTAGCGGGCGGGATTCAGTCTTCTGACCCAACCAATGGTCTTTTTGAAATGTTAAAGCCGTTGAACATTAAACGAAGTAATGTTGATGCTTATCGCGATGGTACGATGAAAGTAAATTTAAATGATATTTTGAAATTACAGCAACAAATCCAAGATGGTTTAAAAGGCCGGTAAAATA
The DNA here is from genome assembly GCF_000582255.1 of Acinetobacter sp. 1566109. Classification (NCBI taxonomy): domain Bacteria; kingdom Pseudomonadati; phylum Pseudomonadota; class Gammaproteobacteria; order Moraxellales; family Moraxellaceae; genus Acinetobacter; species Acinetobacter sp. 1566109. Next base: position 27,257 of record NZ_JEYB01000042.1, read on the forward strand.
AAAATCCCCGCATTGAGCGGGGATTTTTTATCTTGGTGTTAATTAAACACGTTCGATAATCGTTGCGATACCTTGACCAAGGCCGATACACATGGTCGCAAGACCGATTTGAGTATCTTGTTGTTCCATTACGTTTAACAACGTAGTGGTGATACGAGCACCTGAACAGCCTAGTGGGTGACCAAGAGCGATTGCACCACCATTTAAGTTCACGATGTCTTGTTTGTCATAAAGACCTAAGCCCTTAAGAACAGACAAGCCTTGTGCAGCAAATGCTTCATTTAACTCAACAGTCTGAATATCAGCAATTGATAAGCCAGCACGCTTAAGCGCTTTTTGAGTCGCTGGAACTGGGCCGTAACCCATGATTGCTGCGTCACAGCCTGCTACTGCCATAGAGCGAATTACAGCACGTGGTTTTAAACCTAATGCTTGTGCACGTTCAGCAGACATAAGCAACATTGCAGAAGCACCGTCAGAAAGAGCAGAAGAAGTTGCTGCTGTTACTGAACCACCTTTAGGGTCAAATACAGGTTTTAATGCTTTGAATGCTTCAAGGTTTGCATCTGGACGAATTACTTCGTCGATGTCGCAAAGGATTTTGAAACCATTTGCATCGTGACCTTCAACACCAACGATTTCATTTTTGAAACGACCTTCTTGTGTTGCAGCCCAAGCACGGCGGTGAGATTCAACACCGAACGCATCTTGTTCTTCACGAGTAATGCCGTTCATACGACCTAACATTTCAGCAGTTAAGCCCATCATGTTAGATGCTTTAGCATAGTGTTTAGATGCTTCTGGGTTAAGGTCGATGCCGTGCATCATACCTACATGGCCCATGTGCTCTACACCACCAATAATGAAGATGTCACCTTGGTTAGTCGCAATTTGTGCTGCGGCAGTGTGGATTGCCTGCATAGACGAACCACAAAGACGGTTTACTGTTTGACCAGCAACAGTTTTAGGCAAGTCAGCCAATAAACCGATGTTACGGCCAATGTTCATACCTTGTTCTAGAGTCTGGTTTACACAGCCCCAGATCAGGTCTTCAACTTCGTTTACATCAAACTGGTTACGGGCAACGAGCGCACGTACAAGTTCAGCAGATAAACTGTCGGCACGTACATTACGGAACATACCGTTTTTAGATTTGCCCATGGCAGAACGAACGCCATCAACAATCACAACGTCACGTGGATTTAAAGTAGCCATTCACGTCGCTCCTTAACCGTAGAATTTTTTATTGTTAGCAGCCATGTCGCGCAACATTTGCGGCGCTTCATAAGCCTTACCTAAGTGTGCGTATTTATCGCAAAGTGCAACGTATTCAGCAACACCTGTTTGGTCGATGTAACGGCATGGACCACCACGGAATGGAGGGAAACCTACACCCATGATCATTGCCATATCTGCTTCAGATGCAGTTGCTACAATCTTGTCTTCCAAGCAACGAACTGTTTCGTTACAGAAAGCAAGCATCATACGGTCAATGATTTCTTGGTTATCAAATTCGCGTTTTTCGCCAGTTACGAACGGAGCAATCACTTCATACGCTGTTGGATCAACAGTTTTTGCTTTCTTGCCTTTCTTGTCGAGTTCGTATTTGTAGAAACCTACGTCATTCTTTTGACCAAGACGCTTCGCTTCATACATTGCTTGGATTGCGCCTTTGTAGTCTGGCTTCATACGGTCAGGGAAACCTTCAGCCATTACTTCTGCACCATGCACACCTGTATCAATACCTACAACATCGATCAGGTAAGCAGGGCCCATTGGCCAACCAAACTTAGACATTACATTGTCGATTTGTTGGAAGTCTGCGCCGTCTTTTACAAGAAGGTCAAATGCACCGAAGTAAGGGAACAATACACGGTTAACCAAGAACCCTGGGCAGTCATTTACAACGATTGGTGTTTTACCCATTTTTTGAGCAAGAACGACTGTCGTTGCAATTGCTTCTTCAGAAGTCTTTTCACCACGAATAACTTCTACAAGCGGCATCATGTGAACTGGGTTGAAGAAGTGCATACCAACGAAGTTTTCAGGACGTTGTAATGCTTTTGCCAAACGTGTAATTGAAATTGTAGAAGTATTAGAAGCAATGATCGTGTTTTCACGAACATTTTTCTCAGTTTCTGCAAGTACGATTTCTTTAACTTTTGGATTTTCAGTTACCGCTTCGATCACGATGTCGACTTCTTTAAACTCTTCGTAGCTTAAAGTAGGACGAATACGTGCAAGTGTTTCACCCATTTGAGCAGGTTTCATTTTCTTGCGTTCAACTTGCTTAGTTAACAAGTTGTTCGCTTCTGACATACCTAGTGCAAGTTGTGGGTTACCAATATCTTTCATGATAATTGGAGTGCCTTTGCTTGCTGCTTGGTAAGCAATACCACCACCCATAATACCTGCACCTAGAACAGCTGCTTGGTTTACAGGGTGAGCACCTTTTTCATGTTGTTTAGATGCCTTTTTCACAACTTGGTCATTGATGAATAGACCAATCAATGCGCCAGCTTGTGGAGTAATTGCTGCTTTAGCAAAACCTTCAGCTTCAGCTTTTAATGCTTCATCACGTGCAAGGCTTGCACCAGCTTGTAATGAATCAAGTAATAGTTTTGGAGCAGGGTATTGAGCAGGATTTGCTTTAGCAAGTACCGCACCTTTTGCTGTGTTGAACGCCATCATTTGTTCAAGCGGATTCAATTTTACAGCTTCAAGTTTCTCTTGGCGTTTTGCTTTCCAGTTTAAACGACCAGAAATTGCTTGTTTAACCAAGTCAGTTGCAGCATCAAGTAATTTGTCCGCAGCGACAACCGCATCTACAGCACCATCTTTAAGCGCAGCAGCTGGTTTTTTAGGAGCAGCCATTGCCATCCATTCAACCGCATTATCGATACCAATAAGACGGCTTAAACGAACACTACCACCGAAACCTGGGTAAATGCCGAGTTTAATTTCTGGTAAACCCACTTGTGCAGCTTCTGACATCACGCGATAGTCACAAACTAAACACATTTCAAAACCGCCGCCTAAAGCCATGCCATTAATAGCAGCAACTTTTGGAATGTCTAAATCTTCAAAACTATTGAAGATTTCGTGAACAGGCATAAGCCAGTCAACAATCGCTTTTTCGCCTTGTGCGAAGTTTTCACCAAACTCGGTAATATCTGCACCTACAATAAATGTAGATTTACCAGAAGTTACGACTAAGCCTTTAATATCGTTATTAGCTTTTACAGCCGCGATAGCAGCTTTGAAATCTTCAATTGTTGCACGGTTAAATTTATTGACCGACTCACCTTGTAAGTCAAAGCGGAATTCTGCAATTCCGTCCGCAAGCATTTGGACGGTAATGGCATTGCCAGCGTGGATCATGCCTGATCTCCTTAGTTTTGGAGGATTTCTAAGTTGATGTTATGAAGCGTGTGTACAGCTCCGGTACACATTTATGCTTCGCTAATCTTACGATAACTATATCTAAAAAGAAGCCAACAAGTTGTATCAAGCCGTGACGCAAGGGTCATCAATTGTCTGTAAATAATTTTTTTTAATTTATTTATATGAAAAATATGTTTTTTTATAGGTAATAATAGCTTGATAAGTAAGGGTTGAAGGGCCCATAAGAGAATGTAGTAAACAATGAAAGGAATGATAAAAGAACAATGAAATAATAGAATTCTTTATGGGGTAAACGCATGTATATGTATGGAAGAATGATAAAGACTGTTGAATAACTCAATTTTTTGAATTGGTAATAAAAATTAAAATCTTATGTGAATTATTAGACAGAAAGGGTTGTCTATTTTTTTATCTTTCGATAAACTTTATGTTATAAAAATGTTAGATAAAGTAATATTATGTTAAAAAATAAGTTTGTAATTTTAGCCATCCTACCAATGATGTTAAGTGCGTGTGGCGGTGGTGGTTCTAGTGATAATAATTCCGTAAATAACGATCAAAGTAGCGCATCACAAGATTCTACGGCGAACGGAAGTCGTTACTATTTTATGGATTACAATGCGAATGAAACAGATGAGTTAAATATTTCCTATTTTGAAATATTCAATAAAAAATCAACAGATGGGTCTTCTAATCAAGCTTTAGGTGAGTATTTGCTCACAGAGAAAAAACTCTATCTTCCAACTGATCAAGCCATTAATGTTATGAATATTAATTCGCTAACGGATTGGACACTGGATCTTATTGGTGATGTTAAAGAGGATTGGAAACTTCAGAGAGTTAATCTTTCTGGTCAGAATATGTTTGACGCTGTTTTACCGGGTTATCGAGCAGTAGGCTTTCCAGTAAATGATGCAAGTACAACTAATGGACGTATATTTCTTAATACTTATGGACAGAATAAATTTCCTGACGGAAGTAGTTGCTATCGTTTAATTTCAAAAAAATCTAATCAAGAGTCTTTTGCATTCAATGTCGGTCAAGATTATGAAATTAACCAGAGTTTTGACGAGTTCGATGCAGACAATGCTTCGTACCTTAATTATTTAAATCAAACTAATCCATTCGGCTTTACTTATAAAGCAGTTAAAGGAACATGGCAAACAGTTCAGTGGACGACAATTTATGATACTAGTCTAGGTTTTGCTGCGAGCGATAGTGTTGCGGTGCAATATCAAGGTAAGCCATACACAGCAAGTTATACAAGTAATATTGGTTGGACTGCTGATCAAGAAGTTAAGCATTGGGAAACATACCTAAAAAATGCCAATGATCCCCAACGCATCCGTTTTGCTCAGTTAAGAATTGCACAATTGAAATCAGGCTGTTATGTCTATAATGAAACCGCTGCAAGAGCACTTGTTTCTCTAAATGCGTTAAATTGGAAACCCTATCAAAACTAATTTAAAGCCTGATTTTAAGAAATCTCAAGAATAAATATTCTTGAGATTTCTTTTTGCTAAAAATAATAGTTAATCATATGAGTCTGAATTTTCTTCGAGAGTTTGTTATTATTTCTCCGATTTTAAATTTCTTCGAAGTATTTTAAAGATGCTTAAATGCGAGTAACTATATGATTAAGTGGATCGTATTAGCGATTTTTGTAATATCTGCATTGTATATCCAACATCGCGGCAAAGTGCGTCACTCGTTTTATCGTCAATTTTTTGACCATTCAACCTTGCTCGCACCGATTAACTTTTTAATGTACATCTTTTCAAAGGTACCGAATCAGCCTTATATCGACACTCAACACTTCAAAGATTTAAAAGTGTTAGATGAAAATTGGGAAATGATTCGAGACGAAGCGAAAGCTTTATATGACCAAGGTGGGATTAAAGCATCGAGTACCTACAATGACTTAGGTTTTAACTCATTCTTTAAAACAGGATGGAAACGTTTTTACCTCAAGTGGTATGAATCAAGTCATCCTTCAGCTGCTGAGCTTTGCCCAAAAACAACGGCTTTACTCAAAACATTACCGACCATTAAAGCGGCAATGTTTACCGAACTTGCTCCTGATAGCCGTTTGGTTAGACACCGTGACCCCTATGCAGGCTCACTTCGTTATCACTTGGGTTTAATTACACCAAATGATGATCGCTGTTTTATTGATGTAGATGGTGAAAGATACTCTTGGCGAGATGGCCAAAGTGTTGTATTTGATGAAACGTATATTCACTATGCTGAAAATAAGACTGATCAAAACCGTATTATTTTCTTCGCGGACGTTGAGCGTCCGATGAAAGTGAAATGGATGGAACGTTTCAACCATTGGTTTGGCCGTAATGTAATGACTGCGGCAAGTTCACCGAATGAAACAGGTGACCAAACAGGGGGCTTAAATAAAGCCTTTGGTTATGTTTACCAAATTCGTATTAAAGCTAAAGCTTTAAAAGCTAAAAACCGTAAGTTGTATTACTTCTTGAAGTGGTTCCTCATGCTTGGAATTTTCTTCCTGATTTTTGTACGACCATATGTATTTTAATTAAAGCGCCCGAAATAAAAATTCTGCGTGATTGAATTAAGCCACACTTTCGAGTGTGGTTTTTTTGTGGAAAGTTTCTGAGAGGCCTCTGTGCCACAACAGACTTTAATTTTTTGCGCTGATTTAAAGTAATCAACCATTGCGACACAGAGATAAAGAGCTAAGCCAATGCTTAGCCCAGACTACTTTTGTCACATCGCTGCATGGTGCTTAAAAAAGTAGGGACAAAGTCCTGTGGGAGAACAGGACTTTGCAAACTGACATGTTCTAGGCGTTGCATCATTTTCGGGGAATAAGCTTTTTCAAGTTGCTGGTAAATACAGTCACAACTGGTTTTGCTGTGCTCACCCGATAGGCAAATTTTTTCAAACTCCTGCTGAGTGTGTAAATTGCAACCCGAACTACCCAAGCTACCTAGAACTAAACTAAAAGTTAAAATAGATTTATAAGTTTTCATATTATTCTCATAATGATTTATATCTATGAGTAGAATAAAAATATAATGGGTTTAAATGGTTAAAATAAATTTTAGTTAATAATTAATCCTCCTAAAAACAGGAAAATAAAATGATTAAAATTTTTAAAATAAAAGTAATTTATAGATATAAAAATAAGGCATAAAACCAAATTTTAAATAAATAAAATAATTAAATTGGAGAGAAAACAAGTTTGAATAATGGCATGGCCAACTCCTTAAAAAATGGAGTCCTACCACCAGATTACCGCGAATTAATTAGGGTGGTAGAACGGAAAGGGGTTGACAGACTGGGATCCATAGAACCAGCACGCACGGGGCGTCCCCCAACCGTCCTACCGCAAAGAAGGGGGACGCAAGGGTCCAGCGAATTATAGCAGAACTATAATCCGTGGTGGATCAACGGTCTGTCAAAACCGACTGGCAATGTAGGCCAGCAACGAGATAATAATAGTTAAAATGAAAAGCGTCAATTATTAAAAGGGATTTTTATTTAAAATAAATGTGATTTATTTTTATTAAATTTTTTTATTTTAAATATTATTTTGGGAAATGTTTATAATATTTAAAATTTCTAATTAATCTGAAGTTTTATATAAGTGTTTGGTCGGTTGAAATGAATTTGATTGATTGGTTGTAGCTAAGTATTTTGCTTTTATAAGAGGATATCTTTGCCTCAATATTTATAGAAAGATTAAAGGGCCAGAAAAGGTATTTTTTTATAAAATAAAAACGATAAATTCATTTTGTGACTCATTTCACAGTGCTGGCAATTTGTTACAACTATTAAAAGCCAACGCATAATTTTGATTCTACAATTGCTCCGTTTTTTCGAAGACTGATTAGCGGAAGTAGGTTTCAAAATGGCTCATGCTCATCACGTAGCTCATGCACATGTTCACCATATTAAATTGAGAAAAGAAGAAAGTTCTCAGGGTGACTTAAAAACGAAAGTGATGTTAAACAAAGCTTCTGCTGAGACTAAAAAGCATGGCCGAACGACTTCTAAAAGACATAAAGTAGAAGATCAAAACATTGATCTACATAAGTTCTCAAGCAAACTTGAAAGCATGTCAGCAAAGCACAGCAAAGAGAAATGTGCCAAGAATATCCGTATTGCTCTACAAGCAGCAGGTGCAGATGTTTCCAAGCATCCAGTAGCTGCATCTGACTGGGGACATACCTTAGAAAAGAACGGCTATAAGAAAATCAAACCGGCATTTAACCGTCCTCAAGAAGGGGATATCTATATTATTGAACGCACCAGTGGACATACCTACGGACACATTGCTGGCTATACGGGTAATGGTTGGTTCTCAGATTTTCGTCAAAAAACCTATGCGGTATATAAAGAAAAAGACGTGAAATATAGTTACTATCGCCTCGATTCTTAAGGAAGCACGACACATATTGTCGGGCTAATTCATGATGTGTTTTCAAATTTAGGTTCTGCCACAGTAAAGCACTTGAAAAGTAAAGGTGAAAACATCACATTAGGTATTCAATATTAAGCCATGTATGCCAATAGTGAATCAAAACGCTCGTCCCCATATTGAAAAAATTTTAGCTAACCTGACCCAACTTCCAGGCGTTTATAAGATGCTAGGGAAAGAGGGAGAGTTGTTATATGTGGGTAAAGCTAAAAACCTAAAAAATCGGGTATCGAGTTATTTTGTCAAAACTATTGAGCATCCGAAAACTCAGGCTT
>NZ_JEYB01000043.1:0-33622 GCF_000582255.1 Acinetobacter sp. 1566109
CAAGCGTATAATTTTTCCAAAACAATGGACGAAGTGAGGTCTCGGTAGACATAGGTTTTAACAGCTATATACATAAAGCAAACTCAGATTATAGCATTGAAGTAATCTCTGCTTAAGGAAAGAAACCGTATTTTTAGCATCACAAAATGATTGTTTAATATACATTTCAACCACATAAACGACACATTCCGTGTAAAAAACACGCTATATAGTAAAAACACAATGAAAAATAAGGAGGACAGCATATGTTCCGTTGGGCAATAATTTTTGCAGTGATTGCACTCATTGCCAGTCTATTAGGGTTTGGTGGTGTTGCAGGGTTATCTAAAGACTTTGCCGTGATTTTATTAGTTGTGGCTGTAATTCTCGCTGTTATTGGTTTTATTTCGCGAGGCCGAACCTAATTTAATTATGACCATATAAAAAAGAAGGAACCTGTTCCTTCTTTTTTATTGCCCAAATGTTTCTATGTTTTTCTTTTGATGTAGATTTTTACATAGTTATTTATATAGCTTTTATTTTTTATGCTTTAATCAAGTGTATTTAAACCAAGTTAAATTTCAGGATTAATGTCATGAGTACAGCAATTAAAACCCATGAAATTCAATACACTGCACCAGATGGCAGCCATTTAATTGGTTACTTTGCAGCTCCAGAAAGTGAGACCCCTGTACCTGGTGTCATTATTGGTCCTGAGTGGTGGGGACGTAACGAATACACTGAACAACGTGCGCGTGAACTTGCTGAACACGGCTATGCTGCACTTGCAATTGATATGTATGGCGATAAAAAAGTGACGACGACTGCTGCTCAAGCTTACGAATGGATGATGCAGACATTTGAAGAGTTAGACACGGTGACTGACCGCGCTAATGCAGGGCTTCAAACTTTAGCTGCTCAACCGGAAGTGAATAGTGAAAAACTTGCAGCAGTAGGTTTTTGCTATGGCGGCAAAGTGGTACTCGATTTAGCTCGCTCAGGTGCTCCCCTCAAAGCAACAGCGACATTCCATGGTACATTAACTCCTAAGGCACCTGCTCAAAAAGGCAACATTCAAGGTGAGGTATTGGTTCTACATGGTGAACTAGACAGCATGGTCACCTTAGAAGATGTTGCTAATTTTGAAAAAGAGATGCAAGCTGCTGAGGTTAAACATGAGGTAGTGGTTTTAAAAGATGCTAAACATGGCTTTAGTAACCCGCTTGCAGATGAAAGAGCTAAAGCGAACGGCGTAGATCTTGGCTACAACAGCGAAGCGGAAAAACAAGGCCTTGCTAAAATGTACGCTTTATTAGAACGTACTTTAAAATAAAAGAAGCAAATTTGGAGCAAATGGTTCTTTTTTCGCATTTGCTCCCTTAAATCTTTATGACTTTGCAATATTTTTCCTGTATTTTTTAAACCATACTTCAATAACTATACTCCCGTTGAGCTAGAGCAAAGCCTAGTCTTATTTCCCGCACTAGGGGTTTAATGGAATAACATGAGAGGATACAACAATGACTGACAAGAAATGTCCGTATTGCAATTTTGATGAATATGACATCATTGATAAGAATGAATTTGCTGTAATTTTACCTGACCCAAATCCGTTGTCTAAAGGCCACTGTGTAGTGACTCCACTGCGCCATGTAAGTTCGTTTTTTGACATTACCTCTAAAGAGCATGAAAGTTTACTGACACTTCTTGAAATTGCCCGTCATGAAACACAGCTTCGTCATCAACCAGCTGGTTTCCATATTGGCTTTAATGATGGTGAAGTGTTTGGACAAACTTCTGACCATTTCCATATTCATGTCATTCCTTACTACAAAAACCAGCCGTTGAAACTTGATCAACGTTGGGGCGTAAAAGAGGATTAATCCTTTTTATGCCTGAAGCAGAGACTACTCGTTTTAAAGTAGTCTCTGTTTTAACAGGCTCGTTCTGATTGCTTGCTTTAAACAAAACTTAACCCAAATTTCAGCTATAATTTAACCCTTACTTTTCTTCTATAGCTGTTCATGCCTGAATTTTCTTTTTCTGATGCCCTCTTAAACTGGTTCGATCAACATGGTCGTCATGATTTGCCTTGGCAAGTCGCAGATGATCCATACAAAGTCTGGGTTTCTGAAATTATGTTACAGCAAACTCAGGTAAAAACAGTTCTTCAATATTTTGACCGCTTTATGGAGCGCTTCCCAACTGTAGAAGCTTTAGGCCATGCAACTTGGGATGAAGTAGCCCCTTATTGGGCAGGTCTTGGCTATTACGCTCGTGCACGGAATTTGCATAAAGCTGCCAGCCTTGTAGCACAGCAAGGCAAATTTCCTGAAACCCTAGAAGAATGGATTGCGCTACCTGGCATTGGTCGCTCGACTGCAGGCGCGCTTATGTCTTTAGGTTTGCGTCAGTACGGCGTAATTATGGACGGCAACGTGAAGCGCGTTTTAGCTCGTTTCTTTGCCATTGAGGATGACTTAAGCAAGCCACAACACGAACGTGAAATGTGGAAACTCGCTGAAGAACTATGCCCAACCCAACGCAACCATGACTACACTCAAGCGATTATGGACTTGGGTGCAACCATCTGTACACCTAAAAAGCCTCTTTGTTTATATTGCCCAATGCAATCTCATTGTCAGGCTTATCAGCAAGGTTTAGAACAAGAATTACCTTTTAAAAAACCGAAAAAAACACCACCTGTTAAAACGGCAGATGTTCTTATTATTCAGTGCGAAGATGAATGGTTCTGGCAGCAACGCCAAGCTCATGGTCTATGGGGCGGTTTATTTTGTTTACCTATTTTAGAAAATGAAAATGAGCGTCTGAGCCTAAGCCAGCAATTTAAACTACAACCTCAAGCACAAACCTTTCAAATTAGTCATAGCTTCACCCACTTCACATGGTTACTTAATGCTCATGTGTTCCACGTGGAACCTGATCAAAAAGAACATCTGGCGATTGAACTTGAAGGCCAATGGCTAAGTCCGGAACAAGCTGTCGCTAAAGGTGTTCCAACCGCTATGAAAAAATTGATCTCGACAAGCCGTTCATGACATAGTGGGCAAAATAATTTTGATATGGCTATGACAGGGAGTATTTTGTGCGACGTTTAGTTTCCCATCTCTCACTTGGTTTTCTCATTATTCTCTTGGCAGCCTGTGCCAGTGCACCTAAAAAGCCTGCTCCGCTTTCACCAACTCAAGTCAGCAAACTCAAGAGTATGCAGCTTCCAAGTCGACTTCCCGTTCCGGTAAAAGGAGTCGATCGAGATGAGTTAAAAGACACATGGGGCGCTGCTCGGAGTCAGGGTCGTAGCCACGAAGGAATTGATATTTTGGCTCCACGTGGAACCAAAGTGTACAGTACAACCGAAGGGCTAGTGGCAGATCTTCGTAATAATAACCTCGGTGGCAAAGTCATCTGGATTTTAGGCCCGGCAGGAACATGGCATTATTATGCTCATCTTGATGGACATAAACGTGGCTTAAACGTGGGTGACTATGTCAAAAAGGGCGATCTGATTGGCTATGTCGGCAATACGGGAAATGCACGTTATACTTCACCTCATCTTCATTATGGTCTTTACTTAGATGGTAAAGGTCGTGGTGCTGTTAATCCTTATTCATATTTACGCTAGGAACATTTTATGTCGGAAGCGCTGATCAATCGCTTAGTAGAGTTTGCCGAGTCTGGCAACCAGCAAAAGATCATTCTAAATGGCAATAGCTATCAAGGCTGGATCATGGAAATCAGCGATGATGCCCTACTGATCAGTACCGGTTTTTCAGATAAAGTCGGCAAAGATTTTTGGCTAAAGTTTGAAGACTTAACCCAAGCCGAACTATATTATTGGGATACTCGCCCAAATGAATGGGTACCATTCAAACTCTAAAATACCAAGATAAATATAAGGAGCATCATCATGAAAACTCAACGCTGCGGATGGTGTTCCGATGATCCACTCTATATTGCTTACCATGATGAAGAATGGGGCAAACCAGAACACAACGAAGCCCGATTATTTGAAATGCTCTGTCTTGAAGGGCAACAAGCAGGTCTATCTTGGATTACCGTACTCAAAAAAAGAGAAAGCTACCGCCAGCACTTTTTTAATCATTCTATTGCTGACATTGCCGCATTTACAGATGACTTTTTAGAAACAAAACTGTCCGATGCAGGCTTAATCCGTCACTTAGGCAAACTCAAAGCTATTCGTGATAATGCGATTGCTTGGCAAGCCCTTAAAGCCCAAGTTGGTGATGTTTCTAAATGGCTTTGGCAGTTTGTAGATGCCACTCCTCAGCACAATGATGTTATAGATTATCGTAAGGCCCCTGCTCAAACTGAGCTCAGTGTAAAGCTATCTAAAACGCTTAAAAAAAATGGTTTCAAATTTGTTGGTCCAACCACCTGCTATGCGTTTATGCAGGCAGTAGGTATGGTCAATGATCATGAAAACGATTGTCAATTTAAAGCTTCATAACCCACCAGAACGGTTCAAATCCGCTTAAGGAGTTTCCGATGAGCAATAATACGATTCAGGCTTATGCAGCAATGCAGGCAGGTGAAAAACTGGTTCCGTACCAATTTGATGCAGGTGAATTACAACCGCATCAAGTTGAGGTAAAAGTTGAATATTGTGGTTTGTGTCATTCTGATATTTCAGTTCTGAACAATGAGTGGCGCTCAACCGTCTACCCCGTAGTTGCAGGTCATGAAATTATTGGAAGAATTGTAGCTTTGGGTTCAGAAGCCAAAGGTTTACAAATTGGACAACGTGTTGGTATTGGCTGGACTGCTGAAAGTTGCCAAGCGTGTGATGAATGTATTGGTGGTCAGCAAGTACTTTGTACGGGCGAAAATGTCGCAACAATCGTGGGTCATGCAGGTGGCTTTGCCGATAAAGTTCGTGCAGGCTGGCAATGGGCCATTCCCCTTCCAGATGATTTAGACGCTGAAAGTGCTGGTCCCCTACTTTGCGGCGGAATTACCGTTTTTGACCCATTACTCAAACACAAAATACAAGCAACGCATCATGTGGGTGTGATTGGTATTGGCGGTTTAGGTCATATCGCCATTAAGCTACTCAAAGCTTGGGGCTGTGAAATCACTGCTTTTAGTTCTAACCCAGATAAAACCGAAGAACTCAAAGCAATGGGAGCCGACCATGTAGTAAATAGTCGCGATACAGAAGCGGTAAAAGCTCAAAAAGGTAAATTTGATTTATTGCTGAGTACCGTAAATGTGACTTTAAATTGGCGAGCTTTTATTTCTACGCTAGCACCAAACGGTTCGTTGCACTTCTTAGGGCTGACCTTAGAACCTGTTCCTGTTTCTGTCGGCTCTCTTATTGGTGGTGCCAAATCAGTAACAGGCTCACCTACTGGTTCACCTGCTGCTCTACGCCAACTTTTAAAGTTTGCCGCACGCAAAAAAATTGCACCTCAAATTGAGCTATTTCCAATGTCACAGCTCAATGAAGCAATTGAACGTCTACACTCAGGTCAGGCACGCTATCGCATTGTGCTTAAGGCAGACTTTGCAGAATAAAACTAACTCACCGTTTTCATCTGTTGTCGTGACCACTCCGCCAAGTTTTTAATCGCTTGGCGGACATCGGCAGTTAACTCATGGCCTGCGTTTAAACGAATGAAATGTCGATAGCGTTCATCCTCACCAAAAACATGACCCGGTACCACCGTAATTCCCTGAGCTTGGGCAGTGTAATAGAGCGCTAAACTATCTACACTCTTAGGTAACTGTATCCATAATGCATATCCGCCTTCGGGCTGGCTCAATGCAATTGGTATACCTTCAAAAGCTTTTAAAATACAGCTACGGTATTCTTCGACTTGTCGCATTAAATTTGGTCTTAACTGCTCTAAATGCTCTCGATAACCACGACTATAAATAAAATCAGCTAGACCTAACTGCAAGGGTGTATTCACGCCAATATTACTTACCAGCAGTTCAAGTTTTAAATGTTCTAGCTTTGTTGTTAAACAAAACCATCCTACTCGATAGGCACTCGACAAAGACTTAGAAACCGAACCACACCAAATGACATAACCTTCGCGGTCCCAATATCGAATGGGTAATGGTCGCTCACTACTGTAGCCACATTCACCAAAAATATCGTCTTCAATAATAAAACACTGATACTTTGCAGCTAATTCAGCAATCTTCTGTTTCTCTGCATTACTAAAACAATATCCCAATGGATTTTGATAGTTGGCTGTCATTAAGCAAACCTTCGCCAAACCTTGCTGCATTAAGGATTCTAAGCGCTCAAGATCAATGCCACGATGATCTGCCGGAATCTCAACAATTTGTCGTTTTAAACTTGCTAATAACTGTAAATGACCATTGTAGGTGGGTGTAGGTATAAGAATACTATCGCCCACTTCAGTGAGTTTCTGAATTATTAAAGACAAAGCCGGCATACAGCCATTGGTAATAAAAATATCTTCTGGAGCGATATAAATACCATCTTCACGCCAATGATTGGATAGCGCTTTTCTTAATTGTTCATGGCCTTGTTTATTACAATAAAGAAAATCTTGAGGCTGACAATTTTTTAAAGCACGTTGAATAGAACGACGTAAACCCTCTACAGGAATAAAGTGCGGCGTTAACTGAATCGATCCTAAAGGTACAAGATGGCTTTGTAAGGCAGCTTCCTGAATTTGGTTATGCAATTCCAGATTTGAGACATGCCTAGGCAAAGATAAGAAATCCGGACTATCCGGAATAGGACTAGATTGGGTACGAGCAACCACAAAATAACCTGACTTTGGCTTTACATAAATGAGTCCCCTCGCCTCAAGCAATTCATAGCAACTTTTTGCCGTACTTAAGCTAATGCTGTGCTGACGGGCAAAATCTCGTAACGAAATAAGCTTCTGATGCGGTTTCAGCTCATCTTGATAAATACGATGTGCTAATTGATTGGCAAGAACCTGATATTGAAAAGTCATTCTGTGCTGCTTTTTTAAAAATTTCTGTATCTGTACTGCTTTATAGAACACCTTTAGGCTATAGAAATCAACTCAAAGAGTAGTAAGATAATGAAATTAAAAGCTATATTATTGTTTACCATTATTTTGACAGGTTGCCAGTCACAACCCGTTATTGGCCTTGGCAATAGGTGCATTTGCCATTGGCACCACGGAATTTTCTCCAATGGGGTTACTTCCGAACATCGCTCATGATTTAGGTATTTCAATTCCAACAGCTGGAATGTTAATTACAGGCTATGCACTTGGTGTAATGCTCGGTGCCCCCTTCATGACCCTATGGTTTGGTGGTTTTGCACGACGTAATGCACTTATTTTTTTGATGGCGATCTTTACGGTGGGTAACCTAATTGCAGCGTTTTCACCAAGCTATATGAGCTTATTGGGTGCACGTCTCATTACAAGCCTGAACCACGGTGCCTTTTTCGGGATTGGCTCTGTTGTAGCAGCGAGTATTGTACCTGCGCACAAACAAGCCAGTGCTGTAGCAACCATGTTTATGGGTTTAACCATTGCCAATATTGGTGGTGTGCCTTTGGCAACATGGGTTGGGCAAAATATTGGCTGGCGTATGTCTTTCCTTGCAATCTCCGTGCTCGGCGTTATTACTATGCTCGCTTTATGGAAAGCACTACCGCAAGATATGGTTGCCCAAAAACCTAATGTAAAGGCCGAGTTGAAGGTATTAACGCGTACTCCTGTGGTGCTTGCATTACTCACCACCGTACTTGGTGCAGGAGCAATGTTTACGCTCTATACCTATATTGCGCCAAGTTTGACTGAGTTTACCCATGCTTCACCGACCTTCATTACGTTCATGTTGGTGTTGATTGGTGTCGGTTTCTCAATTGGTAATCATTTAGGTGGCCGTTTTGCAGACTTGTCCATCAACAAAACCCTGATTGGTTTCTTGGTACTGTTGATTGTGATGATGGTGACTTTCCCTATTCTTGCCCAAAGCCAGATTGGAGCAGCCATTGCGTTGGTGATTTGGGGTGCAGCAACCTTTGCTTTAGTACCACCCTTACAAATGCGTGTCATGTCAGTGGCTCACGAAGCTCCAGGGCTTGCCTCTTCAGTAAATATCGGTGCGTTTAACCTAGGTAATGCAGTCGGTGCCGCAGCAGGTGCGTTAGTACTCGATTTAGGTTGGGGTTATAGCGCAGTATCATTTGCTGGTGCATTATTGGCGGGGTTAGGTTTGTTATTGGTTCTATTCCAAATCAAACGTGAAAGCAGCCCGACACAAGCTTTGCAACAGTGTTCAGATTAATAAAAAAAGCGCCTGAGATCAGGCGCTTTTTTTCACTTACTTATTTTAAAATATCGGGTAATTTAGGTTGCTCATAAATCGGGTTCATTACTTCCCGCTTCATTTTAAGCAGCATCTGATACGGTTGCTGCTGAACAAACATATTTACGAAGCTTAAAGGAATTGAACCTGCAGGATCAGCATAACCACTCGTGGTTACTTTAACTTTGTTATTCGCTAATTTCTGGAACGTCCATTCGCCTTCATAACGGGTTAAACGAACCACATCGGGTTGAGTCGGATAATTACTATTAATCGCTGTGTTCTTAATCGTAATAACACCATTAGCGGCTTTACTCATTTTTCCTTTAACAACTACATCGCGATCTTTTAGGGGAAAAGGAAAATCTAATACCATATATAAAGTAAATTCACCCTTTTTCTCATCTTGAGAGAGCATTTCAACTTTACCCATATAAGGAACCCATTGCGCTGCGCGATTTACATCTAAAATTACTGCAACAGCACGCTCAATGGGTACATCAAAGGTTGTTTCAGCTTTGTATTGAAAGACGGGGTTATCAGCCTTCTGATAGGTCCAGACTTTAATATGATTACGGTCTAGACTGAGTTTCGCCTTGTCTGTAGAGACAGCCCCTGCACAGAGGCTGCTTAAGCAAAGAAGAGTGGTTAAAGCAATTTGTTTTTTATTCATGTTCTGCTCTATCTTGTTTTTCTCGCCACATATAGGACGTGTACAGATGGTTTACACCTGTACGTCGTTCAACCCTAACACATCTTTCATGTCGTATTTGTGCGCTTCACGACCTACAACCCATGCAGCAGCACGTACTGCACCAGCAGCAAAGTTCATACGGTTAGTCGCTTTATGAGTCACTTCAACGCGCTCACCCTCACCAATAAACATGACAGTATGTTCACCAACAATATCGCCACCACGGATGGTCTCAAAACCAATGGTTTGACGATCACGTGGACCGGTATGCCCTTCACGACCATAAACAGCAACTTCTTTTAAGTTACGGCCTAAAGTATCAGCAATCGCCTCACCCATCATGAGTGCTGTACCAGATGGTGCATCTACTTTATGACGGTGATGAGCCTCAATCACTTCAATATCTACTGTATCGCCAAATACTTTTGCTGCAAGCTCAAGTAACTTGATTGATACATTTACGCCAACAGAATAGTTTGCCGCGTATACAACAGGTATGTGTTTTGCCGTTTCATCAAGCTCAGCTTTTTGTTCATCGGACATACCCGTTGTTCCAATCACTATAGCTACCCCAGCTTCACGACATAACTTTAGATGCTCAGATGTCGCAGCAGGAGTCGAAAAGTCAATTACAACGTCACAGTCTTTAAGAACCTCAGCCAAGCTTCCGGTAAGCTTCACTCCAATTGAACCAATTCCTGCAAGTTCACCAGCATCAGCACCGATTAAAGTACTTTCTGGGCGTACAACAGCAGCTCCCAATTGATAACCTGCTTGTTGAACTGCCTGAATAAGTATACGACCCATACGGCCGCCTGCACCCAAAATACCAATGCGTGGAGCTGCTGACATAATCCTTCCCAATCTTGTGTTTTACGTAATTGGCTTACTATATCAAAACTCTTTGCTCACGATAAAAAGTAAAAAATATTTTTTAAGATGAACCGAAATTTAAACAGTTTTCACAAAAGTTAAAGAATTGATCTGCACACTACTGAGCCACGAATGAAAAAAAGATGACTATAAGGAGTTCAGCATGCATTCGAAAATTATGGGCTTAATAGCCGTTATGGGGATGATGAGTTCAATGGCATTTGCAGAGCCTGCAATCCAACCTGGGGACACACTAGAAAGCTTATCTAAAGCACGCATTACCACAAATGTAAATTCTCAGGCAGCAACACCTACACCTCAAACAAGTGTGGCAAGCAATACTAATGCTGAAGTTAAAGTTGAAGATATCGACCCGATCATTGAAGAAAAAACCGCAGAAGTAGAAGCAGTAAAAGTAGCTGTACAACCAGTGACTCAAGCTACTGTCGAGGCTGTAGTAGCTCCAGTTGCATCAAACGAACTTATTGTAAGTGTTGACGATATTGATGTCGCTCATCCTACAGAGTAATCGCTAGTCATTTTCTTTTAAGCAGAATAACAATAATAAGATAAATCAGCGCAATAAAAAGGCGGATATTTTTGAATATCCGCCTTCTTTTTAATTTACGATCTAATCAAGCATTAATCGAATAAACGATCAAAGAATGATTTTTTCTTTGGTGAAGAAGCACTGTCTTCGCCATCGAAAGATGCTTGTAATTCTTTAAGCAATTCACGTTGACGAGAGGTTAAGTTGACTGGTGTTTCTACCACGATACGGCAAAGTAAATCACCCACCATACTGCTACGTACAGGGCGCACACCTTTACCACGTAAACGGAATAATTTACCTGTTTGAGTTCCCTCAGGAATCTTCAAGCTAACGCGACCTTCCAACGTTGGAATTTCAATTTCTTTACCAAGTGCAGCATCCGCAATGCTTACTGGTACGTCCATATATAAATCGGCGCCATCACGTTGGAAAATTTCGTGTTCACGAACCACCACTTCAACGTATAAGTCACCAGCTTGACCATCACGGATCGCCTCGCCTTTACCACTTAAACGAACGCGGTCACCGTTGTCGACACCCGCTGGAATAGTGACTTCTAATGTTTGCTGACGATCAGCTACACCTGAACCATGACATGCATGGCATGGGTTCTTAATAATTTTGCCTTGGCCACGACATGTGCCACAAGTTTGTTGTACAGAGAAGAAACCTTGCTGCATACGCACTTGTCCTGAACCATGACAAGTTTTACAAGTTTCTACATCTTTTGGATTTTTAGAGCCTTTACCATCACACACGTCACATGGTGCCGGAGCAGTAAAGGTAATTGTTTTCTTAACCCCTTTTACAGCTTCCTCAAGGGTAAGTTCCATGACATAGCGTAAATCTGAACCGCGACGTTGGCGTTGCTGACGTCCACCGCCACCAAACGCTCCACCAAAGATATCACCGAACTGGCTAAAAATATCTTCTGCACTGAAACCGCCAAAGCCACCACCAGCGCCACCAAAGCCACCTTCAAACGCATTATGTCCCATACGGTCATACATGCTACGTTTTTCGCTGTCCGATAAAATCTCATAAGCTTCTGAAGCTTCTTTAAATTTTTCTTCAGCCTCGGCATTGTCAGGGTTTCTATCAGGATGATATTTCATCGCCAATTTACGATAGGCTTTTTTGATCTCATCATCACTTGCGGTTTTTGAAACGCCTAAAACCTCATAATAATCACGTTTAGCCATGTTTGGCGGTGCTCCTCACGGAAATTTTATCAATACTCTATTGCCGACTAAATGGGGGGCTTTAGCCGAATTTACAAGGGGAAAACTTTCAAAAAACAGATATATTAAAAAACTGCCTTATTTTTTAAATATTTAGACAAGCCTTTTAACCATGCATTTAATAAAAATAACCAAGCAATAGCGCTAAAAACAACACCAGCAACTGTTGATGCCGTTACCCAAAGGTTGCTGTTCCATGCAAAAAAGAAGAGAGGAATAAACCAAACAACAGCAAAAACTGACATGAAGAGGAATAGAATACCATTGCGCATAATCCAGAGCGCATGAGCATGAATCCAAACTTCCGCATCATCCACAACAGCTACTTTACGAGCGACCAGATAAGCAAAGGCCGCAAAAATAACCGTAAACAATGCAAGAAACATGAACGCATAAGAAATTACAATATAACGGCGATGCTGTTCGATATGGTCTTGCCCCATCTGTATTTCACCTCAATTCACTGCACTATGCCTATTTTTTATGCAGCGAAATAATCCTGTATTTTTTGTGTAAAGACAGGTGCTACTATATTGGACTTTTCAATATTTCGCACCTTTATTCACAAAAAATTTATGTATTTTATGCTGTTTTTTTCACCTTAAACCACGCAGCATACAATGCAGGCAGGAAAAATAATGTCAGCAAGGTGGCTACAATCAGTCCACCCATAATTGCAACGGCCATTGGACCGAAGAAAATACTTCGTGAAAGTGGGATCATTGCTAATACCGCTGCCAAGGCTGTCAGAATAATTGGACGGAAACGGCGTACCGTTGCGTCAATAATCGCTTCCCATGTTGGATGCCCTGCTTGCCGGTCTTGTTCGATCTGATCAATCAAAATGAGCGAGTTACGCATAATCATTCCGGATAAAGCAATGGTTCCCAGCATAGCCACAAAACCAAATGGCTTATTAAATAAAAGTAAGAACAGAACTACTCCTATTAAGCCTAATGGTGCAGTCAAAAATACAATAGTTGCTCTCGATAGACTCTTAAGCTGAATCATGAGTAATGTCATGACCACTGCCAAAAATAGTGGCATACCAGCATTGACCGAACTTTGTCCTCGTGCTGACTCTTCGACAGTTCCCCCCACTTCAATGAGGTAACCACTTGGTAACTCAGCACGTAACTTATCCATTGATTCGGCTAACTCGCCAACAACAGTCGCTGGCTGTAATTTGGTACGAATATCTGCACGTACGGTAATTGTTGGTAAGCGGTTACGATGCCAGATCAGGCCATCTTCAAATTTATATTCAATTTTAGCAATCTGAGCTAAAGGCACTGTCGTACCATTTGCAGTTGGGACTGCTAAACTTGCAAGAGAAGCGACTTCAACACGCTCAGCTTGATCACCACGTAAACGGATTTCGATCAGCTCACGCTTTTCACGATACTGTTCAATCGCACTACCTGTAATTGAAGCATTCAGGAAGTTTGCCAAATCCACACTTGAGACACCCATTTGTCGAGCACGATCTTGATCAATCTGAATCGCAATGATTTTGCTCGGCTCACCCCAGTCCAAATGTACATTGGTAGTATTTGGGTTTTCACCAATCACCTTCGCAACCTGCTGTGCTTCTTTACGTACCAGATTGAGATCTTCACCTGACACACGATACTGCAATGGATAACCTACAGGCGGACCATTTTCCAGTAATGACACACGGGTACGAACTTGTGGGAGCAACTGTTTAATTTGAGTTTCTAGCGAGCGACGAATTTCATCACGGTCATCAAGTGAGGTCGCTAAAACAACAAACTGTGCAAAGCTGGCTTGTGGTAATTGCTGGTCTAACGGTAAATAAAAACGTGGTGAGCCTGTACCCACATAGGCCACATAGTTATCAATACCTTTTTGTTTAGACAGGAACTTTTCAACCTTTTTCACCGCTTGTTCTGTAGCAGTTAAAGAAGCGCCTTCTTCAAGTTTTAGATCGACTAAAATCTCGGTACGGTTTGATGGTGGGAAGAACTGCTGAGGAACCATTTTAAACATCAGTACAGAGAGCATGAATATCCCAACCGTTGTCGCAATTACAGTCTTACGATAGGTCACACAAAACTCAACCATTTTCCTAAAACGTAAATAGAAACTAGATTGATAAGGATCGTAATGATGGTCCTGTGAAATCTCGATCGTTTGTGGTTGCGGTTTTTTCGTTAATCTTGCCCATAAACGAACATACCAAGGTGCTTGATGCCCAGTCTTGGTAAAATCAGGCAGTAGTTTTTCACCCAAATAAGGTACAAATAAAACTGCGGCAACCCAAGACACCAATAATGCAATAGTCACCACCTGAAAGATCGAACGCGTGTATTCACCCGTACTAGACTGTGCCGTAGCAATAGGTAAAAAGCCCGCTGCCGTAATGAGTGTCCCTGTCAGCATTGGAAAGGCCGTTGTTTTCCATGCAAATCCGGCGGCCTTAATTCGGCTATAGCCCTGCTCCATCTTAATTGCCATCATCTCGACTGCAATAATGGCGTCATCGACCAGTAAGCCTAAAGCTAAAATCAGAGCACCCAGAGAAATCTTATGTAGTCCGACATCGAATATATTCATACCGGCAAAAGTCATTGCTAAAACCAAAGGAATGGAAAAAGCGACCACTAAACCTGTACGGAAACCTAAAGAGAAAAAGCTCACTAACAAAACAATAATGACTGCTTCAGCAAGTACTTTCACAAACTCATGAATACTGCGTTGCACAGCTACTGGTTGGTCAGACACCTTCTGTAATTTCATACCTAAAGGCAAAGTCTTTTGCAGCTGGGCAAATTCCGTTTCTAGGTTTTTACCCAAGGCAATAATGTCACCGCCCTTACGCATCGATACAGCAAGGCCAATACCATTTTCACCCATGAAACGCATACGTGGCTGAGCTGGTTGACTAAAACCGCGGTAAACATCAGCGACATCACCAAGTTGAATGGTTTTGTTGCCTACCAGTAACGGCGTTTTCTTAATTTCATCAACGCTTTGTAAATGCCCACTTACACGAATTTGAATACGGTCTGTACCAGTTTCAAAGAAACCAGCGCTTGCCATACTATTTTGCTTTTGTAAGGCTTCTTGAATTGCAGAGAGAGGAATACCGAGCTGAACTGCTTTGGTGTTTGAAATCTCAATCCAGATTTTTTGGTCTTGTAAGCCAACCAATTCGACTTTGCTAACATCCTTGACGCGTTGCAGCTGTAATTGCAAACGATCGGCATATTCTTTGAGTAGTGCATAGTCAAAGTCCTTGCCCGTCAGTACATAAATATTACCGAAAGTATCACCGAACTCATCATTGAAAAAAGGGCCTTGTACACCACTTGGGAGTTCAGTGCGAATGTCATTGACCTTTTTACGAACGTTGTACCAAACATCAGGAATCTGTGCCGATTTCAATGAATCCTTGGCAAAGAAAGTAACCATTGACTCACCTGGGCGGGAGTAGGCCATAATCTTTTCATACTGCCCAGTTGTCATCAGTTCCTTTTCAATACGATCAGTCACTAACGTTGAAACTTCTTTGGCAGTCGCTCCAGGCCAGAATGTTTTGACAACCATCACTTTAAAGGTAAATGGCGGATCTTCACTTTGAGATAATTTGGAATAGGAAATTGCACCGATAATGGCAAGCAACAACATAAAATAAAGGACGATACCTTTATTGTTCAGTGCCCATTCCGAGAGATTGAATTTCATGGCTTTGTTGCCCCCTGAATTTTCACCGCGCGGTTTTCACGGTCAATCGGATGGATCTTCTGCTTATCATGTAGTAAATGGACACCACCAATCACAACCCAATCATTTGGTGTTAACCCCGTTAATATAGGCACACTGTCTCGGCCATAAGCTCCCACGGTTACAGGTACTTTGCGTAAAGTTTGATTTGCATTTACGACCCATACATAGGGCTGATTATCTGTGGCAGAAACACTCGAAAGTGGCACACTCATCACATTGGTTTGAGTCGAGCTAAAAAATACCCGAGCACTTTGTCCAAGCTGAATAGCAGATTGGCCTTCTTTGAGTGCTACTTTGACTGTAAAAGTACGAGACTGGTCAGCCGCTGGAGAAACTTCACGTACATATCCGGCAAATTTTTCATTCGGTTTAGACCACAAGGTAATCCAAGCTGCTTGACCAACCTTGATCTCGGAAACTGCTTGTTCTGGTACGCCTATAACCACTTCACGTTCGCCATCAATAGCCAATTGATAAGCTGCTTGTCCTGCTGAAACGACTTGTCCAATTTCAATATTACGCGCGGTAATCACTCCGTTTTTATTAGAAATAAGTTGGTTATAACCAGTTTGATTTGCAGAAACTTCATAGTTAGAGCGGGCTTGTTGTAACGCTGCTTGCGCTGCGTCGTATTGATTTTTTACCGTATCAAATTGTGAACGGCTAACTGCATTTACAGGTAATAATTGTTGGAAACGTTTAAGTTCATCTGATGCTGTTTTCGCTGCTGCCTGTGCATTTTGTAATTGAGCTTTGGCGGCATTTAATTGTAACTGTGCATCTGCTACATCGAGTTTCGCTAATACTTGTCCAACTTTAACTCGCTCACCTACATCGACATAGCGAGCCGTAACTTGTCCACCTACTCGAAATGCCAAGGCCGTTTGTTGTCGAGCCTGTACATCTCCTGCATAGCTTTTTAATTCGTTTAGTGTGGTCGAAGGCTGCGTTACCATCACGTAGGGTATTTCTTCTGTTTTGGGTGCCTCTTTACTACACCCCATTAATGTGACCGTGCAAACAATCACCATACTCATGATGAGAGGTTTTAACAGATTCATATCTTATCGCTCTTATTCAAACTGATTTTTTAAGGCACAATATGCTTGCATCATAGTTTGTTTGTTTTTTAATTAATATACCCATGGGTACATTAATTAAAAAAAACTTATAAATATTTATTTTTTTAATCTTTTATTAGAGGGTTTTGTGCAAACAGTTAATCAAAGTGGTCGCCCCAAAGATCTAGAAAAGCGTGCTCGTATCCTACAAGCCGCTAAAGCTATTTTTTTAAAATCTGGTTATCACGGTACCAGCATGAACCAGATTGCGCAGGAAGCAGGCGTTACCAAACTTACGGTTTATAACCACTTTCAAGATAAAGCCAATCTATTTATCTGTGCGATTACAGAAACATGTGAAGAGACACTCGGCACTAAACAATTTGAATTAGATGCATCCGTAGACTTTTATCAAGCACTATTTATTGTGTGTTCACGTGCCTTACAAATTATTTATTCACCTGAGGCACTAAAACTTGAACATGTCTTATTCGAACTCGCAGCGGAACAAAGCCCATTAGCTGAACAATTTTTTACGGCATCTCATACTCGACTACAAAATGAGTTAGCTGCGTTCTTCCAAAAGGCAGCCGAATTAGGCTTTATTCAATCCGATGATCCGATTTATCAAACAGAACTTCTTTTAACTTTATTGCTTGGTGTACGCCACCATAAGGTTTTACTTGGAATTATTACTGTACCCAATGCTCAAGAACTAAATCAGATTATTCGAGATGCTCTTGACTTATTTTTCCTCAAATATCGGAATTAAACCAAAGTCCGATTGCCAAAATTTGCATCAGGTGCATGCCATCTTTTGAAGCGTTATAAGCGATTTAAATGTTATTTTTTAAGCAAAAATTCACATTTTCTTACGCTCAAAGCTTGGAATGTTCGTTAATCGCGCTATATTCGATAAGAATAAGAACAGGAGAAAATAGCATGGTTCAGCAAATCGATGCGCCACTGCGTGAGGATGTCCGCTTACTTGGCAATTTGTTAGGTGAAACCCTAAAACAACATGCAGGACAAGAACTGTTTAATCAGATCGAGCAAATCCGTGCTCTTGCCAAAGGTGCACGTGATGGTCAAGCTGAAGCCGAAAAGCAATTAGAACAATTATTTTTAGAACTGCCCGATGAAGAGCTATTACCTCTTACCCGCGCTTTCTCTCATTTTCTGAATTTTGCTAATATTGCCGAGCAATATCATGTGGTACGTAGCCGCAGACAGGCAGAGTTTGATTCGGAGGCTAATTCTCCAAATCCACTTGTTCACTTATTTCAAAAGTTTAAAGATAAAAGTATTTCGACAGAAAAACTATTCCAGCAAATTTGTGATCTTAAGATCGAATTGGTACTTACAGCACACCCAACCGAAGTAAGCCGTCGTACCCTCATTCAAAAATATGACGATATTAATGCTTGTCTTTCACAACTCGATCAGCAAAAACTTACTCCACGCGAACGTCAAAATGCGCTTGCCAACTTAAAACAACAAATTAGTTCAGCTTGGCAGACAGATGAAATCAGACAGCACCGCCCGACTCCTGTCGATGAAGCAAAATGGGGCTTTGCAACCATTGAGCAAACGCTTTGGAATGCCGTACCTAAGTTTATTCGTGAATTAAATGAGTTAGTTCAAGACAATTGCCAACAAAACTTACCACTCAATATTGCACCAGTCCGCTTCGCATCTTGGATGGGCGGCGACCGTGATGGTAACCCGAACGTTACTCATCAAATCACTCAAGAAGTATTATGGTTATCACGCTGGCAAGCTGCCGACCTTTACCTAAGAGATATTGAGAATTTACGTTGGGAGCTTTCAATTCAGGCTTGTTCTGAAGAGATGATTCAAGCGATTGGTAGTCCACACCCAGAACCTTATCGCGAGTATTTACGTGCAACACGAGAGCGTTTAAAAGCAACTCGTCATTGGTTAGCTCAGCGTCTACAAGGCTTAGAAGCAGATGACAGCAATGTCATTAAAAGTAAAGATGAGCTATTACAACCATTATTGCTGTGCTATCGCTCTTTAATTGATAGTAATCTGCCTGAAATCGCAAATGGTCAACTTCTCGACTTTATCTACCGTGTGAACTGTTTTGGTATTGAACTACTTAAACTTGATATTCGCCAAGAATCAGGCCGTCATCGCCAAGCCATTTCAGCCATTACCGAATACTTAGGTTTGGGTAATTTTGAGTCATGGACTGAACAAGCCCGTCAAAACTTCCTGATTCAGGAACTCCAAAGCAAACGTCCGTTGCTACCGAAATATATTAATGAACCGGAAGGGAGTTTAATTGGCCACCCAGATGTCCAAGAAGTATTTGCAACCATGCGTACTTTGGCAGACCAACCGCCTGAGTCGTTAGGGGCTTATATTATTTCGATGGCTGAATATCCAAGTGATGTTTTAGCTGTATTGTTATTGCAAAAAGAAGCAGGTATTCAGCACCCTTTACGTGTGGTGCCTCTATTTGAAACTTTAAAAGATTTAGATGGCGCTGCAACTACCATGAATACGCTGTTCAATATGCATTGGTATAAGCAGCACATTCAGGGCAAACACGAAGTTATGATCGGCTACTCGGACTCAGCAAAAGATGCTGGCTTCATGTCTGCTAACTGGGCCCAATACCGTGCTCAAGAAGAGCTGACTGCAATTGCTCGTAAACACGGCGTACAGTTGACTCTGTTCCACGGTCGTGGCGGCTCAATTAGCCGTGGTGGTGCTCCAACTCAACAGGCTCTCTTTTCGCAACCACCGGGTTCGATCTCTGGTGCAATTCGTGTAACAGAACAAGGTGAAATGATCCGCTTCAAATTCGGTCTAGAAGGTATTGCCATGCAAAACCTTGAAATCTATACCGCAGCAACACTTGAAGCGACATTATTGCCACCACCAGAGCCTAAGGCCGAATGGCGTGAACTCATGAACCGTATGACAGATCATTCCGTGAAGGTTTATCGTCAAACTGTGCGTGAAAACCCACATTTTGTGAAGTATTTACGGACTGTCACGCCTGAACTTGAATTACAAATGTTGCCACTAGGCTCGCGTCCGGCAAAACGTAAAGTGAGTGGTGGTATTGAATCTTTGCGTGCAATTCCATGGGTATTTGCATGGACACAAATCCGCTTGATGTTACCAGCATGGTTAGGTACAGGCGCTGCCATTAATGAAGTAATTGCCGATCAGCAAAAAGCAACACTTGATGAAATGCTCCAGCAATGGCCTTATTTCCAAACGCTCATTGATATGTTGGAAATGGTATTGTCTAAAGCCGATGCCAACATTGCACTCTACTACGAGTCTCATTTAACTGAAGATGAAGATTTAAAAGTGCTCGGTAACCAATTACGTCAGCGCTTAAAAGATGCTGTTGAAACGTTACTTAAACTGAAAGATGAATCAAAGCTTCTTAGCAATAACGAGGTTCTGGATCAATCTATGCAGGTCCGTAAACCATATTTACTTCCTTTGCATCTTTTACAAGCTGAACTCATGAAACGCCGCCGTGATTATCTCGCGGAGCGTCAGGCAGAACATACCCCTGTTGACCATGCACTGATGGTGAGTATTGCAGGTATTGCTGCTGGTTTACGTAATACGGGCTAAGCTGTTTTTACCAATTGTTTGACAAAGCAGTACATCGGTGATGTGCTGCTTTTTACTTGCAAAGTTCCCCATTTTTTATAAATTTTCCACGATTTTTTATTTTTTTAAATATTTTTTAAAAATCATAAAATTAATTTTTATAATAAAAAAATAACTAATTCCTTATATTTAGAATTTTTTAAATTATACCAATCGTTAAAAAATAATTACTTTTCACTCACATACTGCTCTCTAGAGATTAAATGCATTCCCAAGAAAGAGTATCATTGCACCAATTAAAGAATAATGAGCTCATTTTATGTCCAACTGGTTTCCAAAATGGCAGCCTTACCAAGGTGATGTTGACCATCGACCGGTCTCTACCAATGAATATCTCCCCCCAGTTCAAAGTGCCATTTTAGGCATCCAACATGCATTTGCCATGTTTGGAGCCACCGTTTTAGCACCATTACTCATGGGCTTTAATCCTAACCTTGCTATTTTAATGTCTGGTATCTGTACCATCCTGTTCTTCTTAATTACAGGTGGTCGTGTTCCAAGTTATTTAGGATCGAGTTTTGCCTTTATTGGTGTTGTTGCGGCAGCTACGGGGCATATCACAGGTTCAGGGGCCAATCCAAATCTTTCAATTGCGTTAGGCGGAATCGTAGCCTGCGGTATCTTTTATGCACTCATCGGTTTTATTGTGATGCTTACTGGTACACGCTGGATTGAAAAACTCATGCCACCTGTGGTGACTGGCGCAATCGTGATGATTATTGGTCTAAACCTTGCACCTGTCACCATTAAAGGTGTTGCAGGCCAACCCTTTGAAATGTGGATGGCTTTAATTACCGTACTTTGTATGGGCAGTATTGCGGTCTTTACGCGTGGTTTATTACAACGTTTACTTCTATTAGTTGGTTTAATTTTGGCTTATGCAATTTATGCCATTACGACTAATGGGTTAGGTTTAGGTAAACCAATCGATTTTAGCCAGATCTCACAGGCTGCATGGTTCGGTATTCCAAGCTTTTCACACCCTACTTTTGATACCAAGGCTATTTTAATTATCGCGCCGGTTGCACTCATTTTAGTGGCAGAAAACTTGGGCCATATTAAAGCAGTAGGTGCAATGACTGGTGAAAACCTGACGCCACAATTAGGCAAAGCATTTGTTGCAGATGGTTTAGCGACAACACTTTCTGGTAGCGTGGGCGCACCAGGCATGACCACTTACGGCGAAAACATTGGTGTGATGGCGGTTACTCGTGTGTACTCAACGATTGTATTTGTGATTGCAGGTATCTTCGCTATTTTCTTAGGGCTATCCCCAAAATTTGGTGCTGTCATTAGCACTATTCCAAGTGCAGTCCTCACAGGTGCATCTATTGTGGTATTTGGTTTAATTACCATTGCTGGTGCAAAAATCTGGATCGAAAACAAAGTTGATTTTTCCAACAATAAAAATCTGATTGTTGCTTCTGTGACGATTATTTTAGGTGCTGGTAACTTTGAATTATTGTTCGGTAATTTCAATTTAGGCGGTATTGGCACCGCAACATTTGCAGCCATTATTTTAAACTGGTTGTTTAGTTTAAAAGATAAAACTTAAATTCAAAAAGGCAGCGTAAGCTGCTTTTTTTCATTACGATTTAGTATGATGAATTTTTGCGTTTCAATACGTTCCTATCATGCGTTTTGATTTTTTTGATTTACAGCTGGTCCTTCATATTGTCTCGACTGGTAGCCTAACTAAAGGTGCGGACCGCTCTGCGATTTCACTTCAAGCAGCGAGTGAGCGTATAAAAAAACTCGAACAGTATTTTGAAACACCTTTATTTATTCGCCAAACCACAGGCGTAGAACTCACCACAGCGGGACATGCTTTTGTAGAACATGCTCGTCAGCTTTTAGCACAAAAAGATCAACTCGAACAAGAAATGCAGCGCTTTAAGTCTTCCACAACACAAGCCTTAACACTTTGGTGTAACTCTTCTGCTCAAAGCGAATATTTGCCTCCGTTATTACCGCAATACTTAGTGCTTCATCCCGAAATGAATATCGATTTGCACGAAGCAGAAAGTTCAGAAATTGTAGATGCATTAACCCAAGGAATTGCGAGCCTTGGCTTGGTCTCAAGCTTTTTTGATACCCGGCATTTGCAAACGAAAGAATTTGCGAGTGATCCTTTAGTTTTGATTTGTCCTGCTACACATGAGTTAGCTCAATATCAAAAGCTAAATTTGATAGAGGCTTTAAGCTATGGTTTTATTGGCCTTAAAGCTCATCACTCTTTGCAACAGTCCATTGAAACTCAAGCGAAATTATTAGGCTTTAATATACAGTACCGTTTGCGCTTACCTAACTTTAGCGCAATTGCTGAAGTCGTTGCCAAAGGCGTGGGTATTGCGATTATGCCTGCCCGTGCGGCACAGCGCTTGCAATCGGACTATGATTTCCACTCCATCCAATTAATCGGCGCATGGGCAAACCGAAAACTACTTTTGGCAACACAAAATTTCAGCCAGCTGCCTAGCAGTTATAAGCAATTTGCAGATTTTCTATTAGAGCATCGCCCTTAGAAATTTGGTTTAGTGCAAAATCATATAAAGCCCTAACGACACCAATCCTATAAAAAAGATACGGCGAAATAACTGCTCATTGAGTCGATAACGGATTTTTTTACCGATCCACATTCCAATCAGCGCAGCCAACAACGCAGCAAAAGATAAACGATAGTCCAGTGTTACTCCCGACATCGGATTATGGTGTAAAAAAACAGCTAGACAAATGGTAGAGACGGTAAATGTTAGTCCCAAAGCCTGTACCAGCTCGTCACGTTTTAAATGTAAAGACTGCAAGTAAGGCACGATAGGGATAATAATGACGCCTGTGGCTACGGTGACTGCCCCACCAATATATCCAATAATCGGCGATAACCAACGCTCATGTTTCCCTAAGTGTGGAAGTTTTTTGACACACAGTCCATAAAGGCCATATAAGGCCAACATACAGCCTAATAAAATCTCACTACTGTGCCCATGGCTTTGACTTAAAGTGGGTAGAAAGCTCCATATTGAGCCCACCACAATACCTATGAGTAAGGTCCAGAAACGGCGAATAAAAGCCCAAACATGCCCCTCAGCAAAAAGCTGCCAAACATTGGTGACCATTGAAGGAACAATTAAAAGAGATGCAGCCTGAAAAGGGCTCATTGCGATGGTGAGTAAACCCATTGATACTGCGGGCAAACCTAGGCCAATCATGCCTTTAATCATGCCAGCAAAGGCAAACACCATCATAATAATTGCTAAAAAAGTCACTGTTTATCTCCGATTCCCTACATGGTTATGCTACGGAAAAAACAGGTTTTGCCCTATTCTTGTTTTTAGGAGTAGGCCTCAATTAGAGGTTGAGGCCGTTTTGTATTTTTCTTCTAAAACATTACTAAAAATACTTTCAATCATCCAAACTCGGTACAAGCTATTAAATACATAACATTGCCCATCAATACGCAACTCTAAAACCGGCAAATCAGGCTGATGCTTGTCTTTGCAAAGTGCATCATTCTGCTCCAAAACAGACGGTACATCCTGTTCGGTTAAATGCTCAATGCCAAGTTGTTGCTGTAACTGTTGGAAATGCTTCTGGAAAGATGGATCTTTTCCTTTAGTCCAAACGGCCTGCAAAATAGTAAAAATTGTATCAAGTTGCTGATTTTCCGGCACACTATAGAAAAGTTTTGCCATCTCAAGTGTACTTTCTTCTGTAGGACGGCAAAAAGGTGTAAAAGCAACCTCTGTACGTTTAGACACACGTGTTGCCAAGCTCCAGTCAAACCAGTCTCGGCCCCGATAACTCAAAGGATAAACTTTTAGTTGAATATCATAATAGTCAGCAAGCTCTTCTTTAATATAAGCAAGCAGCAACCAGCTCATCGGGTCTTCTAAAGCAATAAATACATCAAGCTCAGGATGAAGAGCCTGAATTTCATTGAGTGCTTCGGCATCATTAATCAAATGTTCACGCCATTCGATATGATTAATTAAAAAAATTGGAATACCTGTCAGTAACTTTTGTTGTTTTAAACGACGAGTTAGACGTAATAAATCATCCACTGCGTGATATTTACGTCCACCAAATTCAAAGTACGCTGCCTGTACAGGTTCATCTGTAAAAATACGTTCTGGAAAATGCTGTGGTATCTGATGCTTCACCGCCATGGCATGTAAAGTACGTAACTTTCCATATTGCTGTTGCCAAAGCATGTGAAAGATATCTTCAAGTAAATGGAAGAAGTTCTGACCTTGTAATGGGGTTCTTTTTAGTATGACAGCGGCTTGTTTTAAAGCTTCTTGGCTTGGGATTTCTGGGAACTCATCAAAAGCAAAACGATGCTGATTTGCTAAAATCTTGGCATCATTTAAACAATAATGCTGCCACTCCTCTTGCGTCATGCTGTTCGGAGGTTCAGAAGATGTATGAGAAATAATAATTTTTAAAGGTTTAAGCTCATCACTTAAAATTTCATCTAGCTGAGACAATTGCTGAACAGCCAGATAGCTATACACATCATCAAGTCGTAAATAAATACTTAAACCATTTTCCGTGGGTAACACCGCTTGACGAGAAGGTTTTTGGTAAAACCAGCTCGATCGGATAGGGTCAAACCAACGGCGTAGCAGTGACATGAGTAGTGCCTCTAAAAATAAATCCTAAGCGAGATCAAAAGTTATTTTGATCATAGTGCAAGGTGAAACAGTAGTCGAGATGGAAAAATGACTACCTAAGTTCGCGCAGAAAATATGTCATGTTATTTCGCGAGTTTCTGCGTAGGTGAAGATTTTATCACCATTTTATGGCAAACCCATAGAATGATCTGAAAACACCTTTTTCTACAAGCGGATTTTTTTTACCAGACATAAAAAATGCACCCCTAACATGATATCAATTCATCGTGTTAATGGGTGCATGTTTCCTATTCAATTATTAAAATTGAATATTTTATAGAACGCGTACAGCTCCTTTTGCCGCACTTGTGGTATGCATTGCATAAACTTTTAACGCTTTTGATACTTTACGTTTACGTTCTTCTTTCGGATGCCAGCCTTTCGCTTCTTGAACTGTACGACGGTGCGCCATAGTCGCATCATCAATATTCAAGTGAATGGTACGGTTTGGAATATCAATTTCGATGGTATCGCCATCTTCAACTAAACCAATTGCACCACCTTCAGCAGCTTCTGGCGAAACGTGACCAATTGAAAGACCTGATGAACCACCAGAGAAACGACCATCTGTAACCAAGGCACAGTCTTTTCCTAAACCTTTAGATTTAAGATAGCTGGTTGGGTAAAGCATTTCTTGCATGCCCGGACCACCACGTGGACCTTCGTAGCGAATAACAACAACATCGCCAGCTTTAATCTCATTGCCTAAAATTGCTTCTACAGCTGCATCTTGGCTCTCAAAAACGCGTGCTGTACCAGTGAATTTTAAAATAGATTCATCTACCCCCGCAGTTTTTACGATACAACCATCAAGTGCAATGTTGCCGTATAAAACAGCTAAACCACCATCTTTAGAGAATGCATGTTCTGCATTACGAATTACGCCCTTTTCACGGTCGCCATCTAAAGTTGAGTAGTAACGGTTTTGTGAGAATGCAACCTGAGTTGGAACACCGCCCGGAGATGAACGATAGAACTCATAAACCTCTGCATTTTCAGTACGGATAATGTCCCACTTATCTAACGCATCTTTTAAAGTTTTTTCATGTACTGTCGGTACAGATACATCCAGTAAATTAGCACGATCAAGCTCGCCTAAAATGGCCATGATACCGCCTGCACGATGTACATCTTCCATATGTACGTCTTGTTTTGCTGGCGCTACTTTTGAAAGCACTGGTACTCGACGTGACAACTCATCAATGTCGTCCATTGTAAAATCAACTTCAGCTTCATTTGCCGCAGCTAACAAGTGGAGAACTGTATTGGTTGAACCGCCCATTGCAATATCAAGTGTCATCGCATTTTTAAAGGCAGCTTTAGTGGCAATTGAACGAGGCAAAATACTTGCATCTTCTTGTTCGTAATAGCGCTTAGCCAATTCAACAATAAGCTGACCTGCTTTTAAGAATAATTTTTTACGGTTTGCATGCGTTGCAACGATAGAACCATTGCCCGGTAAAGATAAACCTAAAGCTTCGGTTAAACAGTTCATTGAGTTTGCAGTAAACATACCTGAACATGAACCACAAGTTGGACATGCTGAACGTTCAAACTCTGCAACTTCTTCGTCGGTGTAACTATCATCAGCAGCAACAACCATCGCATCTACAAGGTCAATGGCCTTTTCATCACCACGGAATTTAACCTTACCTGCTTCCATTGGTCCGCCAGACACAAACACCACAGGAATATTCAGGCGCATAGCGGCCATCAACATTCCCGGAGTAATTTTGTCACAGTTCGAAATACATACCATCGCATCGGCGCAATGAGCATTTACCATATATTCAACTGAATCCGCAATTAAATCACGTGATGGTAATGAATAAAGCATGCCGTCATGCCCCATCGCGATACCATCATCCACCGCAATTGTATTGAACTCTTTAGCAACACCACCTGCTGCCTGAATTTCTGCTGCGACAAGCTGCCCTAAATCTTTTAGATGGACATGGCCCGGAACAAATTGAGTAAATGAATTGACCACTGCAATAATTGGTTTGCCGAAATCTTCATCTTTCATTCCTGTTGCACGCCATAAGCCACGTGCGCCAGCCATATTTCTTCCGTGTGTCGATGTTTTTGAACGATAGTCAGGCATTTGTATTTCCAACAAGTTGTGCTTGAGTGAAATGACTTCCACTCTGGCTGAATGATACTGATATAGCGTTAGATCAGTCGGAATATTGACTCATCATCATAATTTGATCATTCTCCATTCTATAGAAGCAAATAATATAGGGAAAGCCAAGAACGATAATACTCAGTCAATATTTAGCAAAACTTACATGAATAATTTTTTATTTTTTCATAACCTTTTTTTATCAATAAAATTTTTTCAATAATTTTTTGTTCACTATTTAAAAACTAAAACGCTCAATCGCCATGAGTTTAGGGCTTCAAACGTTTTTCACGTATACTACCCATAAACTCTTTTTGGATTGCATTTGTGAAAATTATTTTTGCTGGCACCCCCGAATTTGCTGCAACAGCATTGGCGGCTTTATTAAAAACTTCCCATGAAATTATCGCGGTTTATACTCAACCAGACCGTAAAGCAGGCCGTGGACAAAAACTAACACCGTCTCCTGTAAAACAGCTTGCACTGGAACATAATATTCCTGTTTATCAACCGCTTCACTTCAAAGCTTCAACTGAAGAAGGCTTGGCAGCTCAACAAGAACTTGCTGCTTTAGGCGCTGATGTCATGGTGGTTGCAGCATATGGTTTAATTCTTCCACAAGCTGTGCTCGATACACCTAAATATGGCTGTTTAAATATTCACGGCTCGCTATTACCACGTTGGCGTGGTGCAGCGCCAATTCAACGCGCGATTGCAACAGGTGATGAAGAAACCGGCATTACCATCATGCAAATGGCGGCAGGTTTAGATACAGGCGATATGATGTATAAAACCTATTGCCCAATCACTTCCGAAGATACTTCTGCGACTTTACATGACAAGTTGGCAGCACAAGGAGCAACAGCAATTTGTGCTGTACTCGAGTCAGAAGAAACTCTGCAAAAATATTTGGCAGAACGCGAAGTCCAAGACGAAAGCTTAACGGTCTATGCTCATAAACTCGTAAAGTCAGAAGCTCGTATTGATTGGTCTATAAATGCAGTTCAAGTAGACCGCAATATCCGTGCATTCAACCCTTGGCCAGTCGCTTTTGTTCAACTTGATGAAAATAATGCACTGCGTGTTTGGAATTCTCTAGTTTCTAGCCAAAGCAAAGCACATGCTCAAGCTGGTGAAATTATTGCAATTGATAAACAAGGCGTACATGTTGCTTGTGGTGAAAATACATTTATTTGTCTAACGAGTGTACAGTGGCCAGGTGGTAAAGCATTAAATGCTCAACAAATTGCACAAACTCAAAAACTTCATGTAGGACAGATTCTGCCATGAGTCAGGTTACTTCAAACTCATCACGTTTTAACCTGCGCACTCAAGTCGTCCAAACGTTACTCAAAGTTCAGCAGGGCCAATCATTGGCTAGTATTTTAAATACACAGCTGAATCAAGTCGCAGAGCGTGATCGTGCGTTATTTCATGAACTTGTTCTAGGTACTTTACGCCAATGGTTCGCACTTAAGTCAATTAGTCTGCCTTTGCTCAGCAAACCTTTAAACAATGAGACAGTAGAAACCTGTCTATACGTTGGTCTTTATCAAGTTTTATGCACGCGTATTGCAGCGCACGCTGCCATCTCAGAAACAGTAGATGCGACTAAACAACTTGGTTTCCCTGCACTCAGCGGTATTGTGAATGCAATTTTGCGCCGAGCAACTCGCGAAACTGAGGACTTTCAACAAGGTTTACAGCAAGCCCATGGCTTACCAAGTTGGCTTTTTAAGCGTTTAAAAAAGGATTGGGGAGAACAAACAGAAGCTCTCTGCCAATCGTTAAAGCAAACCGCACCTTTAACTTTACGAGTAAACCAACGCCATATTGGTCGCGATGCTTATTTAGCAAAACTACAA
Organism: Acinetobacter sp. 1566109; assembly: GCF_000582255.1. Lineage (NCBI taxonomy): Bacteria > Pseudomonadati > Pseudomonadota > Gammaproteobacteria > Moraxellales > Moraxellaceae > Acinetobacter > Acinetobacter sp. 1566109. Next base: position 28,797 of record NZ_JEYB01000043.1, read on the forward strand.
AGTTTAGATATTCAGGCACGTGCGTGTACTCTATCTGGCGCGGGTATTATTCTTGAACAATCTGTACAAATTACACAGTTACCGGGTTTTGAACAGGGCTGGTTTTCTGTACAAGATGAACATGCACAGCTATGTGCAACCTTATTGCCTGATTTAAACAATAAAACAGTTATTGATGCGTGTGCGGCTCCAGGTGGAAAAACGGCTCATTTGCTTGAAAAATTTAAACCAGCCCAGTTAATCGCCATTGATCAGGATCCAAGTCGTTTAGTCCGTGTAACTGAAAACCTAAACCGACTAGCACTAGATCAAAGCCATACTGAAATTCTGGCAGCAGATGCAACCAAGTGGACTCCAGCCCAACCTGTAGATTGTATCGTGCTCGATGCACCTTGTTCTGCGACAGGTGTAATTCGACGTCATCCTGACATACGTCTATTGCGCCAATCTAGTGACATAGCCCAAACCATTGAGCTACAAAAGCAGATCTTAGAGCATATGTGGCAGCAACTTAAAGTTGGAGGCACCCTGCTTTACATCACCTGTTCAATTTTAAAAGCTGAAAATGAACAGCAGATGATTAGCTTCTTTGCAAAGCATACCGATGCAAAAGAAGTAAAAATTGAAGCAGATTGGGGAATTGAACAAGCTCATGGCAGACAACTGTTGCCAGAAGCACAATCTGGTGATGGATTTTATTATTGTAAAATTCAAAAAATTGCATAAAAAAAAGCAGGCTTAAAAGCCTGCTTTTTTACTAGATCAGTATTAAAGAGTGTGCTGGTCTTTGACTTCTTCTAAGACTTCATCTAACTCTTCAGGATGTCTTGATAAATGTAAGATGGATAAAGCTAGTCCACCCCATACAAATACCATTGAAATTATCATCATCACGATTGCCGAAGTATTCATTAATTTATCCTCCTAGCGATCTTTCATTTTACTTAACACGATAGCAACGACTGCACAGAAAATCACACTGCCCCAGCCAAATACACCTTGTAAGCTCATACTATAAGTATCATAGCCATTTTTGATCAAATTAAAAACAGTCATAGTGAGTGTTGTTAATAGGATAAAAGTAGTAATCACGGTTAAGGTGAAATCCCATCCCTTACCCAATTGAATGGTTGAGATACGATTGACATGATCACGAAGCTCTCTAAGAGCTGAGCGCTTAAACCAAGCTACGCTAATAATTGATATCAATGCCCCCCCAATAATGCCAATGTTATTGATAAAATGGTCGACAATATCAACGAGCTTAATTGCATTTACACTTGAGAATAAAATAATTGAGACTAGAGCACTACCGCCACCAATAATGGTTACCGCTTTCTTACGACTCCACTTCAACTTATCTTGCATCGCTGCAATAGGTACTTCCAAAATACTAACCATTGAAGAAATACCAGCTACAAATAATGAAGAGAAGAATAAAAGGCCGAATAGATCAGCACCGGACCCTAAACTTGAAATAATTTTAGGGAAAGCAATAAATGCGAGACCAATACCACCACTCACCACATCTTTAACTTCAGTACCTGCAGCATGTGCCATAAAGCCAAGCGCTGCAAAAATACCGATACCCGCTAAAATCTCTGTCGATGCATTCGCAAATCCAACGATAAGACCTGAGCCAGTTAAATTGGTTTTTGGTTTTAAGTAAGATGCATAGGTCACCATAATCCCGAAACCAACAGAGAGTGAGAAGAACGTATGACCATAGGCCGCTAACCAAACTTTATAGTCCATCATGGCAGACCAGTTTGGAGTAAAGAAAGCATTTAAACCTTGTACTGCACCCGGTAAACGTAATGACTGAATCACTAAAATCGTAAATAAGATGAATAATAAAGGCATAAAAATCTTATTAGATAATTCAACACCTTTTTTCACTCCACCATATAAAATGATTAAAGTCAGTGCCCAAATTCCAACAATTGGCCAGAATAAATGGCCTACAAACTGCAAATCAAAGCCAGTCGCTTTTGTGGTTTGTAAGTAGGTATTGAAGAAGAAGCCTTCCGGGTCACTTCCCCACATTTGGCCAATAGAAAAATAAATGTAGCTACCAGCCCAAGTCAGAACACTTGCGTAATACAAACCAATAATGATACAGACGCAAACCTGCCACCATCCTAGAGTTTCTCCGCCTTTAAACAAAGCTCTATACGCTTTAGGAGGCGATCCTGTACTACGATGGCCTACTGCATAATCTAAAAATAGTAATGGTAAACCTGCCGTAATAAGTGCAAGTAAGTAAGGAATAAGGAACGCACCACCACCATTTTCATAAGCAACGTAGGGGAAACGCCAAATATTACCTAAACCAACAGCCGAACCAACGGCTGCGATAATAAAACCAGATCGTGACGTCCAGTTTTCACGAGAATCTGTCATAGAACACCTAATGTTAAAAGATTACTTATTTTTACTGCTTTTGTTGATTGTTATTCCGCACGCAAAAAAAGAACCAAAGAATACTTTTGTGTTTGATAGAGAATAAAAGGCACCTTTTGAGTATTTTTATTTTCATGTCAAACAAGCAAAAATAGAAAATTCTTCCTTAAAGATTTTTGTCCATTTTTTGCCCCTATATAGTTGAACAATACCCGTTTTTATTTATTTTTACTGTAATTTCCGTCTGAAATTTTACGTTTTTTAGAGATTTTGATTTAGATTGGTTATTTTTTAGCTAATATTCATATTCTAAAACATATTATTAGAGAATATAAGCAATGATATTTTCTACCATTTAAATTATTTTCTACTTTATAAAGTAGATATATCAACCAATTTTAGATGAGTAAAATCACAGAATCTTACCGATGTATTACACAAAATTTATACTAAAATTTTTCCTAACAAGCTCCACTTAAAATCTATATTTTAATAATAAAATCAAAAACATAAATTAATAAAAATAATTATAATTCTAAAAGTTTTATATTCACCATTTTTCATCAATGCATAACTTCTCAGATGTCTATATCATGCGCTCAAAGATTTCTTTTCTTAGGATATGATGATGAAGATATTAAAAATGTCTTTTTTGACACTCGGGATGAGTCTTAGCGGATTTGCTCAAGCGGATTTTATAGGAGTTAAAGGGGACGTGGGCTATTGGTTTTACGATGGTAAAGCAAACATGTCTACACAATTGCCAGAAGACCAAGACTTAGATCGAAAAGGCAGTGCACAACTTTCATTAGCATTCGAGCACCCAATCCCATTTATTCCAAATGCAAAAATTCGTTACGTTAATCTAGATACTCAAACTAAATCAGAGACCTTAGGTCAAGCTAACTATAAGATTAATTTAGATCATAGTGATTTTATTCTTTATTATGAATTACTAGATAATATTGTGAGTGTGGATGCGGGTCTGGGTGCAACCGTATTAAATGGTGATATCACCGCCTATACAGGTAAACGTGTAGATATTGATAAAACATATCCTATTGCTTATTTGTCGGGAGAAGTAAAACTTCCATTCACAGGTTTAAGTGCTAAAGGTGAAGCAACTTATACAAACTTTAATGATGCAAAAATCACAGATGCATTGGCAGAAGTAAAGTATAAATTTGTCGATAATTTAGTAGTCGATTTAGGCTTTAAAGCAGGCTATCGCGTACTTAATATTGACTTAGATGATTATGATAACAATGACCTTAAATTTGAGTTTAAAGGCCCTTATGTTGGCTTAGAAGCACATTTTTAGACTCAATGAGGGTGAGAGAAATATCCTTTCACCCTATTTTTTTATAATTAGAAATTACCGTCTCAATTCGACTTAAAATTTGTGGCCAACCTTTTCTCATACCCATAAAAGCTTGTTGTCCCACAGAAGAATTCTCATTAAATCCCGAATGTTTAAGCTGCAAAAGTGTGCCCTCTCCTTGAGGAATTAATTGCCATCTTAGAGTTGTATCAAGTACACCAATTGCAAAGTCATATTCAAATAAAATTTCTTTATCAGCCACCTTAACTAGGCAATGTTGTACTCCAAAACTACCCATATCTAAAGTAAATTGATGACCAGCTTTAGGCTGAATATCTCCTTTAACCCACCATTGTTGAATGAGTTCAGGTGTGGTCAATGCTTCCCATACTTTCTTAGGTGGATATGGAATATATTGAGATAACTCAATTGCCTTCATCATTTTGTATTTTTCCATATTTTATCGAATTTATATTATTCTTGAAGTAATCATATGACAAATAAAAAAACACCCCAATCTCTTTTGAGATTGGGGTGTTTAGAATAATGAGCTGGCGATGACTTACTCTCACATGGGTAACCCCACACTACCATCAGCGCTAAGAGGTTTCACTTCTGAGTTCGGGAAGGGATCAGGTGGTTCACTCTTGCTATGGTCGCCAGCACAACTGTTTATGGATACTTGCTTTGGTCTTATTGACTGCCAAAGCGTTTTCCAAATCTTTACAGATTGGGCTGATTGAATCTGACTGTGTTCATTTTATCTAGTGGAATAACTAAATCAAGTTGCTTTGTAGATTTATGAATCGATTGATGCTTTATATACAACTGCTTGGGTGTTGTATAGTCAAGCCTCACGAGCAATTAGTATTGGTCAGCTTCACATATCACTATGCTTCCACATCCAACCTATCAACGTCCTAGTCTCGAACGGCTCTTTAGAGGAATAAATTCCTAGGGAAATCTTATCTTGAGGTAGGCTTCCCGCTTAGATGCTTTCAGCGGTTATCCCTTCCGAACATAGCTACCCGGCGATGCGACTGGCGTCACAACCGGTACACCAGAGGTTCGTCCACTCTGGTCCTCTCGTACTAGGAGCAGA
>NZ_JEYB01000044.1:0-31614 GCF_000582255.1 Acinetobacter sp. 1566109
AATTAACAAGTCAAATTGAATTATTACCTTCTTGTTCTATCAATAATAAAGTTGTAGAAAATAATACAGCAAATTTAAATTTTGGATCTGTAGATTTTGGAGAAGCTACAACTGCTTTTAATGGGGTGTTGGAAGCAAGTTTAATAAATAACGGAAATTCCGGCTTGCAAATACAATGTGCTGGTATTTCAACTGTAAAAATAATATTTGGATCTGGAAATAATGATAGTAAAGTTCCTGTTTCATTCTCACAAAATTATTATCATGCATTAAGTAATGGTAAAGATTTTATTGCTTATAATTTACTCTATGGTTTAAATAAACAAGTCATTAGAGCAAATGATGTTTTTATACTTAATGATATGAATACTAAAAAGAATATTGATATTTTTGGTCAAGCTGTACATGATGGTAGTGGTATATCTAAAGGTGAATATAAAGATATAGTACCAATTACAATTGAGTTTTAAGAAAATGAAATTTTTTTATTTTAAGGCAATGTTGTTGCTATCTATGAGTCAACTTATATATGCAGCTGATCCTCAATTAAATTCGAGTTTTAAAGTTCAAGCTAAAATTGAAAATGGTTGTTCGATAGATAATATCGAACAAAAGATTGATTTTGGTCAATACTCGGCTTTATCAAAAGATAAAGTGGTTGCTAGTATTATAAATAGTAAAAGTTCTTGGAATATACGCTGTACAGAAAGTTTACCTGTAAGTATTTCTATAGATGGTGGTGAAAATCTACAAAATAATATAAGGCGAATGAGAAATAGCTCATCTTCTAATTATCTACCTTACAAATTATATAATTCGAGTAGTTTGGTTAGTGAATATGTGGTTGGTAATAAATATTTATTGCCTGCTACAAAACCTACAAACCGTCTAGCAAATTTTGAAATATATGGTGTCGTTGATTTAGAAAATAATAATGAATCACATGCGGCTGGAATTTATAAAGATACTGTTTCAATAATGATTACATGGTGATTTGTATGAACAATTCTGCATTTATTAAAAATGGCATTTTAAAATCTTTTTTATTTGCAAGTACATTATCACTTGTTACACCTGTGATGGCGCAAGCAACCTTCTTAATTTGGCCAATTTATCCAAAAATAGAAGCCAATGAAAAAGCAACCGCGGTTTGGCTCCAAAATACTGGCAAGACCGATGCGATGGTGCAAATTCGGGTGTTTAAATGGAGTCAAAATGGTTTAAAAGATGACTATAGCGAGCAATCAGAAATTATACCTAGCCCGCCTGTAGCTAAAATTAAAGCAGGCGAGAAGCATATGCTTCGTTTGACCAAAAGTGCCAATTTGCCAGATGGTAAAGAGCAGTCATATCGTTTGATTGTAGATGAGTTACCGATTCGCCTTTCTGATGGAAATGAACAAGATGCTTCTAAAGTAAGTTTCCAAATGCGTTATTCAATTCCGTTGTTTGCCTATGGAAAAGGTATAGGCAGTGGCTTAACTGAAGAGAGCCAAAAAGCGAATGCAAAAAATCCTTTAGCCAAACCTGTTTTACAGTGGTCAGTCCGCAACAATGACAAAGGCCAGTCTGAGCTATATTTAAAAAATAATGGACAGAAATTTGCTCGTCTTTCTGCGCTTAAAACATCAAAAACTGGTCATGATATTTCTTTAGGAAAAGCTGCTTTCGGCTATGTGTTATCGAATAGTACTGTGAAGTTTGCCATTGATAAGTCGACTGCAAATGAGTTGTCAAAAACCTCTAAAATTTATGGTGTTGATAGCTCTGGCATAAAACAAGAGTTGATCGAAATCAGCAAAATGGAGGATCCAACATGATCCTTCGGCATAATAATTTATGCAAAAGTATTTTGCTAATTTTGTTGTCGGGTGGTTGCTTAAATATTTCAAATATTGCTCTTGCTGGAGATTTACCTCCACCACCAAAAAATATTAATGAGATTAATCAACTTTTTAAATTGTATCTGGATTTAGTCGTAAACCAATATTCAATTCAGCAAGTTGTACCTGTTATTGTTAAAAATGATGAGTATTTTATACAAAAGAAGAAGTTGATTGATGAGTTGGAAATTCAAATCCCTCAAGAGTTATTGGCCAACAACCAGACTACTTTAACCAATCAAGATGTTTTAACTTTGGGATTTAGTGGCGATGCGAGTGACTGGATATCTTTAGATAAATTAAAAGATGTGAGCTATGAGTATCAATCATCAAATCAATATTTTAAGCTTAATTTTCCACCTGCTTGGATGCCGACTCAAGTTTTAGGTAAAGACTCATGGTATAAGCCTGTCGTTGCTCAGTCGGGTATAGGGCTGCTCAATAACTATGATTTTTATACGTATAGACCACATCAGGGTGGTTCAACCAGCAGTTTATTTACAGAGCAGCGCTTTTTCTCACCGCTCGGTGTAATTAAAAATTCTGGGGTCTATGTTAAAAATCAATTTAAAAATGAAGGTAATGCCGAGTCTTTAGACAATGACGGCTATCGTCGTTATGACACCTCTTGGCAATTCGATAATCAAAAGAACGCTACATCTTTTGTGCTTGGTGACATTATTACGGGTAGTAAAACGACTTGGGGAAGTTCTGTTCGTCTGGGCGGTTTTCAGGTACAAAGAAACTATTCAACCCGACCAGATTTAATTACCTATCCATTACCGCAGTTTATTGGGCAAGCCGCGTTACCCAGTACAGTCGATTTAATTATTAACGGGCAAAAGACCAGCTCAACAGAAGTACAGTCTGGGCCGTTTATTTTAAATAATGTTCCTTTTATTAACGGTAAAGGGGAAGCCGTAGTAGTCACGACCGATGCAGTCGGACGTCAGGTCACAACAGCAGTCCCGTTTTATATTTCTAATACTTTGCTAAAGCCTGGCTTATTTGACTACTCATTGTCTTTAGGGAAAATCCGTGAAGACTACGGACTTAAGAATTTTTCTTATGGGAAATTTGCAAGTGCAGCCGATGCCCGTTATGGGGTAAATGACTGGTTTACAGTAGAAGGGCGTACCGAGCTTTCTTCAGACTTACAGTTATTCGGTGCAGGGTCTGTACTCAAACTTGCAAACTTAGGTGTACTGAGTGCTTCTTTTAGCCAAAGTAAAGCCGATAAATCTATGTCTGAAGATCGGACGAAAGACTTGGAAGGGAAACAATATACGGTTGGGTACAGCTATAACCGCAATCGGTTTGGTTTTAGTATTAACCATAACCAGCGTGATGATGAATATACCGATCTTTCACGGCTGCAATATAGCAACTTAATTTCAGTGAATAGCAATAAAAGCCTAACCGCTAATACTTACTTTGCCACTAAAAACTCAGGCACCTTTGGCGTCGGTTATATCAATACTAAAGCAAATGACTTTAAAAACCGCTTCTTAAACTTGTCATGGGCACCTGTTTTACCGACTTATATGAATGGCGTGACTGTTTCTTTAAGTGCCAACCGTGACTTTATTGAAAAAGAGTGGAGTGCTGCATTTCAACTTTCGATACCGCTGTTTCAACGAAACGCAACTGTAAACTCGGGTTATGCATTTAATAAACAAGGCGATACCGGCTACATTAACTTTAACCGTTCTGTGCCATCCGAAGGTGGTTTCGGTGTCGATTTAACCCGACGTTATAATGAAAATAGTGAAGATTTAAATCAGGCACGAGTCAATTACCGCAACGGTTATATTAATACCGACTTTGGGATATCTGGAAACCATGACTATAACTATTGGTTTGGTCTATCCGGATCTCTCATTTATATGGCAGGAGAAGTATTTGCTTCAAACCGTTTAGGCGATTCTTTTGCATTGATTGATACCAACCAAGTACCGGATGTTTTGGTCAGATACGAAAACAGCCTAATTGGTCGTAGCAATAAAAAAGGCCACATTTTTGTGCCATCCGTTACGCCTTACTATTCGGGTAAATACAGCGTCGACCCAATCGACTTACCTTCAAACTTCACCATCACACAAGTTGAACAGCGTATTGCTGCCAAACGCGGTTCTGGCGTTGTGATTAAGTTCCCACTTCATCAGTCTATTGCTGCTAACGTTTATTTAACTCAAGCAGACGGTAAACCGATGCCTGTAGGTTCTGTCGTGCATAGAGCTGACCAAGAGTCGTCTTATGTGGGAATGGATGGCATTGTCTATTTAGAAAATTTAAAACCGAACAATACCGTAACTGTTCAACGTTCGGATCAGAGTATTTGTAAGGCAGATTTTTCTGTAGATGTAGAGCAAGCCAAGCAACAAATTGTGGTGGTTAAGCCTGTTACGTGTCATGAGGTATCTTTACCATGAATATAAAAACAAAAAAATTACTTAGTCATTTATGTATATTTTCTGGACTAATGCTAGCTGGAAATTTGGCTCATGCTGCATGTAATGTGAGTGCTTCTGGTTCATCTTCTATTTCGGTTCCGTCTATCTATTTAACAGAAAACGGTGAAAACTCTTCACAGTTTAATTCAGGTTTGTCATGCACGGGTTTTAGCTTGGCTTTGGCGAACATGACCTACCTAAAATATCGGGTTGAGCAAATGTCGAATTCATTTACCAATGCTCAAACCGGAGAAAAGCTCAATGCTGTTATTTTAGACAGTAACAATGAAATCATAAGCTTAGGCCAAGAAAAAGACATGAGTAGCTTTACGCTGGTCAATCTTTTTAGCGGACCAGATGGTAATTTACCTTTCTACATACGGCTTCCGGCTGGGCAAAGCGTATCACCTGGTGTTTATCAGGCTGATTCACCTTTAAAAGTAAAATGGTTTTATTCGGTACCGGGGGTTGCTATTGCTGGCATCGGGATCTTTTTTGAAAGCCCGGGGTTTAAACGTGGGGTATTAGGTATTGGTTTTAACTGGGGAACTGGCGCGGACTCCCTTGGTTCACTCTCAATTACTGTACTTCCAGACTGCCGAATTTTAGCTCAAGACGTAAACTTTGGTACGGCGGCGTTTGCTTCCAAGCTTGAACCTGTTCAGTCGTCTATGGGAATCCGTTGCTCGGTAAATACACCATATTATGTCAGTTTAAATAATGGACTTTCTCCTCAAAACGGTAACCAACGTGCTATGAAGTCGCAAACGGGAAATACGTATTTAAAATACGATATTTTTAAAAATTCATCGAATGACCGATGGGGCAGTGGTAACGAACGTTGGTCGAGTTTAAACGCAACGGTTAATCCGGGCGTGCATAACGGAGTAACCCAGCAGAGTTATGTGTTTACCACAAAAATTGTCGATGAAAATGCAGACACTGTACCAGCGGGAACGTATCAAGATACGGTTACGGTGCAAGTCGAGTTTTAAAAGTTATGTTGTATGAAAGATAAAAGCTCAGTTCATGGGCTTTTTGTCTTGAAAAATAGCTTACAATCAAATAATTATTTTAGGATTTAATTTTAGATTGATAAGGATCACCTATGTTAGTTATGTCTGATAAGCAGCAGCCTAAACATGTACTGACTAACATAGATTCATACATTCCTTTTTCTATTGAGTTCTCTAATAGTGGATTAGCTGATCTATACTGGCGATGTGGAAATGGAAAAACTTGTTTATTTGAACTAGGTTTAAGTAACACTGGCGAAGTAATTAATATTACTCTTGCATCAATAAATTCTAGTAACATTTTGAAAAAAAATAATAAATATAAAATTCCATTTCCTGTGGAAAATTTCCTACCTAAATTTGATGTTTCAGAGTGGAATATAATATCTGAGGATTATTCAAGCATATTTAGAGATGATTTTAATTATGAACTTCAATTAATTTTAGGTTTAGATTACTTAGTATTAAATTTCTTAAATATTGAAAAATCAGTATGTTACTTTAAAAATGAAGAATTATATTTGGGTTTTAACTCCAATAAGGAACTATCATCAATACAGTTAACTCATATTGCAGCTGAAGAAATAGAAATGATAAAAGAAATTTTTAAGGTAGATACAAACTAATTTGAGATATTCACAACATATAACTATTCAAGCTCTAATTGGTCATCATCTTTGGTAATTTTAATCTTTATCTTTTTATATTTTCGTTTATTTGGATCTAGCGCCGAGTTCATTACTTCATCTGCAAAAGGCGGGCATTGCATGAGCTTTGCATACACTCTATAGCCGATGCGTATTCGAGTAGGTGGGCAATCGGTTCTTTTTGAATAGTATTCAATGAGAGAGTTCAGTTCTTGTAATAAAGTTTGCTGGTCCATCATACATACTTAACAATTCGATAACTCAAGCATAATAGACTTAAGCGCTTAGTGGAATATGTATTTAAAATATCCAATTTGCTTAAGTTGTGATCTAGTTCGCTAAAAATACTATTTTATGTATCAAGTTTGTTTTTATATATAAGGTTGATGTTTTTTTAACCGAATTGTCATAATGAAAAGCTAAGTTAAGCCTATAACAAGAAAAGATGAAGATTGTTGCGAACAATAAAAGCAAGAAGCAATTTTCAAGTAAAGCTGGTCTGTTGTAATTAAGCTAATTCGAAAGAATTGGCTTTTTTGTTTTAACAAATTTTTCTTCTAAAAGCATTTAGATTTTTAAGCCATTTCTATGGGTTTAGTAATTGATAGGAATCTCATAGGTTACAATTTCATATTTAGGACCAGTAAACTTGGAAACTACTTTACCCCCTAAAGATTCAGCAATTTTTCGACTTGGGTGGTTTTCTTCGGCAACGGGATAAACAAATAATTCCGGCTTAACAAAGTCAATTGCCCACTTTGCTACCGCTGTAACAGCTTCTCTACCATAACCATGATGATGATAGTCTTCGCGTATCCATATACCTAACTCTGGGTTACTGGTTTGCATACGATGTAGACCTACAAGGCCTATAAATACTTGAGAAGATGCCTCTCTGATAACAAATATAATTTCAGTTCCAACAGCAAAGTTCTTTAGCCATTTACTCCAAGTTTGATCGAACTCATGTCTTGGTTGAGGGTACCAAGCCAAATAGCGTGTGAGTGTAGGGGTAATACAGCTGTATGTTTCATCCGCATCATTTGCTGTAAATGGTTTTAAGTTCAGCCTGTGAGTAGAAATTTTTATATCAGCCAAATTCATCATAATCCTTATAAAAATCAATTAAATTGTTATCAAAATATATTATTCATATTAGAGTTAAATAATAAATTAGACTCTCACCCATAATAGCTATAAAAGTTTTAGTTTTGAATGTTAAAAATAAAGACTACATTCATGAGTTATCCATAAAATACGCTTAAACCTACTAATGGTATAATTTATTGATATAGATAAAGATAGGAGAAAATAGTGTCTTACGCATGTCCATGCTGTGGTTATCTTACATTTGATGAATTACCCTATGGTTCGTTCGATATCTGTGCAGTCTGTTTTTGGGAAGATGACAATGTTCAGAATAAAGATCCTGATTATATGGGAGGAGCAAATGGTATTAGTTTAAATATGGCTAAGCAAAATTTTCAATTATTTGGAGCAATGAAAAAAGAATTTATACCATATACCCGTAAACCGCTTGAAGAAGAAATCCCCTGATAAATAAATATACTCATATAAATGGGATGGAGTAAACTTACATAGTTTACATCTCCTGTAATGAGCTTTTATTAATTTATTATTTATAAAATTAATATCTATATAGTTAATTGAATTTTTGATTATTTTATAAAATTTGAATCAATTTACTTGAAATCCTTAAAGAAGAAATAATAGACGTTTTATCTTATTTCAGTGTTTTATAAACCCCAATTTAACAATAAATTTTAATTATTTATCCTTACTTTTTAATGCTCTAATTTAAAGCAAATGTCATTTTGTATGCTTGACTGTAATAGGGTTGAGCACTATCCTTTGCCTGCTGGCCACATTGCCAGCCGGCTTTGACAGGCTGATTTAGACCACATCAGAATTATTCCTTCTGAGGAATAGTCCTGTGTGTAAGCTCCTCGTCTCCTCCCGTAGCGGTAGGACGGGAGAGGGACACCTTCGGGTGTGCTGGCGTCTAACCAGTCTGTCAACCTTCTCTCGTTCTGCCACCATAATCGTTTGACAGTGATTCGGTAGAACTTCTTTAGACATGAGGAGTCCTCTGTGCGTATTAATTCTTTTTTATTGGCTTTCGCCAAATTCTCTCTGCCCATACCGCTTAAAAAGTCTATAAAACGGTTCAATCGACTCTAGGTTTTCTACGCCTTAAGAATCGTTACGACTAAAAATCATAGCAACAATAAACCTGAGATAGGCGAGCACACCATTATTGTGCGGCTTTTGCATGTCTGTATTTAGCACTCAATTCAAGAGTGGGGGCATTTCTATCTCTTTTATATACAACAAAAAATTATTTTAATTGGTAAAATTATGCCACGTTATTTAGAAGCGCCCTCCAAAAAATTACACATTATTCGAACGGCTATACGTCTATTTACAACCTATGGATTTCATACCGCAGGCGTAGACCTGATTGCCAAAGAGTCCAACATTCCGAAAGCTACGCTTTACAATTACTTTCGCTCAAAAGCAGGCCTCATTGAAATATGCCTTTTACTTCAAAAAGACACACTCATGGAAAAAGTAAGAGAGGTGATAGAAACAACCCAATATTCCACGTTAACCGATAAACTCAGACAAATTTATCTTTTACATGCCGACTTAAATAGCGCTTATTACCTATTGTTTAAAGCAATTTTTGAAACTAAATCACTTTATCCTTATGCTTACCAAAGTGCCGTGCGTTATAGGCGTTGGCTAAAAAATGAGGTTTTCTGCCTCATGGTAGAAACTAAGAAAATGACTTCCTATGCAGAAGCAGAGATTTTGGTATTTATGATAGATGGGGCAATTTTAGGGCTTCTAACCTCAGACAGAGTTGAAGAACAAACCAAGTTGTTAGATTACTTTTTGGTGAGAGTCGCCTAAAAACTCAGAGCAACCCAAGCTATTGGGCTTGGGTTGTTAAATGCCTAATACGGTAATGCCATCATATTCGTTTTCGGCTTTCTCAAGAAATTTTGTAATTTCTATGATCATGTTAAGTGCTTGTGGTTTGAAAAAGTTAAAGTGAGTTGCAAACCATTCTGTTTCTTCTTCGAAAATGAGCTTTAATGCCTTATCGTATTTATCTAACTGATTTATAAATGAATGAAGCCTATATAAATCTTTTATAATATCTCTTATTTTTTTAGAGCTAATAAAAGTAGCTCCCCAATGAAAAAACTTTTCTTTATCTCGGTTAAATACATTTTCAACGAGTGAAAAAGCAATTTCATCAATAACTATAGAGTCTATACAATCTTTATTTCTATTTAGATCCAAAGGTATAATTTGAATATTTAAGGAACCTACTAAACCAGAAACGACTTTAACATCAAAATTAATTTTCATATTAAATAGATGAATAATTTAAATTTTATATTACTAAGTTTAAACGATTTATCTTAAAAAATTCTAATTGATTAGGTAAATATAAATTAGCCAAATAATTAAAGATATAAATTTATTGGAGAAATGTGTGAATGATCATGAGTTAAAAAGGAAAGTCGGCACACTTGAAATGATAGTAGCCATGCTACTTTCAGGGAGTATTGGTCTATTTGTAATTAAATCAGGTCAATCACCCATTAATATTGTATTTTTTCGCTGCCTTATTTCAGCACTATGCCTAATACCCATCTGTTTATTCTATGGTTATTTTAAAAAAGTATACTTTGGCGAAAAAGAATTATTTTTAATGGTGAGTTCAGGCCTACTGATTATTTTTAACTGGGTTCTACTGTTTGCCGCTTTTCCCAAAACCTCTATTTCTTTAGCAACGATTGTTTATCACGTAAACCCGTTTGTCATTTTATTTTTAGGAGCTTTAGTTTTTCATGAAAAGCTAAATAAAAATGATGTGTTATGGACCATAGTTGCTTTTGTAGGCTTAATTGTGATTATAGGTTTGGGCAGTGCCTCGGTGAATACGAATGAGTTAATTGGCTTAGGGCTGGTTTTAGTTGCCACTACACTGTATTCAATATCGGTTCTAATCACTAAAAAACTAACCAATACACCGCCGTTATTAATTGTGTTTATACAAACCTTAAGTGGAGCCATTGTTATGACTCCGTTTATTTCGGTTTTTACAAATCCACCGATAGGCCAACAATGGGTATTTGTACTTGGGTTAGGGGTTTTACACACAGCATTTCTTTACTATTTAATGTACTCTGCAATTAAGAAAATACCTTTAAATAACATTGCGATCTTATCTTTTATCTATCCTATATCGACCATAGTAATTGATTATTTCTTCTTTGATCATGTGCTGACCCATACTCAAATTTTAGGTGCAGCATTAATTTTATTGGGTGTGCTCGGAGTAAAGTTGCATTGGAATGTTTTTGCGTTGAAAAGATTAAAATAGCAATACCAAGAGTTTTGCTTATCAACAAAGTTGCGAAAATAAGTCATTAAATATTAAATTGCAATTGAGGTGAGCAAAATGAAAAATCAGTGGATAACAGACGAGGATAGATGGCAAGCAATTGTAGATCGAAATGCTGAAGCTGATGCATATTTTGTTTATGGCGTTAAAACCTCAGGGATGTACTGTCTACCGTCAAGTACAAAAAGGCTGCCTAAAAAAGAAAATGTAGTTTTCTTTGAAAGTGCCGCGCAAGCCGAGAAAAATGGTTATCGAGCTAGCCAAAAAATACAAAATAGACTCTCGAACGCACACGATCCAAAGCTTGTAGAAAAAATTGAGAAAGCTTGTAGATATATTGAGCTGCATGAGGAAAACCTGTCTTTATCAGACGTGGCAGATCATGTGGGAATGAGCGCATACCATTTTCATAGAGTTTTTAAGCAAATTACTGGTCTAACACCTAAAGGCTATGCCGATGCCCATAAAAGTAAAAAGCTAAGAGAAAACTTAAATGAAAATATCAGTGTGACTGATGCGATATTTAATGCAGGCTTTAATTCGAATAGTCAGTTTTATGAAAATTCAAATTCGCTATTAGGTATGACAGCGAAAGAATGGAAATCTGGCGGTAAAGGTGTACGTATTTTTTTCGCCATAGGTGAGTGCTCTTTAGGAGATATTTTAGTTGCTCAAAGTCAAAAAGGAATTTGTGCAATTTTGCTAGGCGATGACCCTGAAAAGCTTTTAAATGATTTACAAGATAAATTCCCAGAAGCCGATTTAATTGGGTGTGATGATGAGTTTGAGCAACTGATTGCGCATATTGTCGGGTTTATTGAAGCGCCACAAATCGGATTAGATTTACCGCTAGATATTCAAGGGACCGCATTTCAACAAAGAGTATGGCAAGCCTTGAAAGAAATTCCTGCGGGGCAGACGGCCAGTTATTCTGATATAGCCCAAAAAATAGGTTCACCTAAAGCAGTTCGGGCCGTTGCAGGGGCGTGTGCAGCAAACATGTTGGCGGTTGCTATTCCATGTCATCGTGTGGTTCGAAATGATGGTTTTATTTCGGGATATCGGTGGGGCGTGGAACGTAAACGTGCATTGTTAGAGAAAGAAGCAGAACTGGCAAGAAGCTAACTCTATAAAAGCGGGCTTAGCTTGCTGTTTTTATAGCGTTAATTTTTTCAAAACAGCAAGAATCAGAGAGTCTATTTTCTTCAGATTATTCAGAATATATCCATCAATTTAAACAAAGATGGAATTGTGAGTATGACCAGATTAAAAGACAAAGTAGCTATTATTACGGGTGCGAGTTCAGGTATAGGTTTAAGCGCGGCGTCCCTATTTGTAGCGGAAGGTGCAAAAGTTATTCTTGTTGCACGTCGTGAAAATATTTTAGAACAGCTTTGTAATAAACTGAATCAAGATGGAGTTGTTGCGCACTTTATCGCAGGGGATCTTAATGACCCGACAACCATGCAAAAAGCGATTGATACGGCCTTGCAATATTATGGACGGTTAGATATTGCGTTTAATAACGCAGGCCTATTGGGCGAATATCAACTGACTCACGACACAACCGATGAAAATTGGAATCACGTACTGCAAAGCAATTTAACCAGTGCGTTTCAGTCGGCTAGAGAGCAGCTTAAAGTCATGTTAAAGCAGGAATATGGCTCAATCCTGTTTACCGCATCTTTTGTGGGGCATCATATTGGGTTCCCGCAAATGGCGGCTTATGCTGCAAGCAAAGCTGGACTGATTGGTTTAACCAAAGTGATGGCCGCAGAATATGCAACAGCAGGTATTCGAGTAAACGCGCTTTTACCCGGTGGAACAAATACTTCAATGGGACAAGAGGCGACGTCTTCGCCAGAAGTGCTAGAGTTTATAAAAAGCATACATGCCGTGAAACGTTTAGCCGAGCCTGATGAAATTGCGAAAGCTGCACTTTTTCTAGTGAGTGATGATGCAAGCTTTATTACAGGAAGTGCTTTACTTGCCGATGGTGGCGTGACTATTTGTAAAAGTTAGCTAGAGAATTAATAGAAAAGTGAGGCTGCTAGAGCCTCACTTTTTATATGCAGTTATTTTCCTTTTTTGGTTTTTAAATATTCCGCATAAGCTTCATCTGCAAAGCGTCTTAGAGAATCACCAATAGCAGCATATTGATATTCATTTAGGTTAGCCAATGACGCACGGGCAGAAGGGTGCTGCACACCAAAACCAGAACCCGGTAATAAAACCACACCTGTTTCATCTGCTACTCTAAACAATAGCTCGGTCGGATTTTTATTTTTCATAACCCAGTCGGCAAACTCATCACCATAGAGAGTGCGTGAGGTGTTTTCAAGGTTAACAAGGGTGTAGTAGTCGACCGCATTTGGATCTGTTGGAACATCAACACCAAGTTGTCGATACAGTGCTGCATCGCGTTCACGTACAACAGACTTAACTGCTTTTTTATAGCTTTGGCGTGAATCCATCATATTAAAGAGTGCAAATAAAACCATTTGTACTTGCTGAGGAGTAGACAGGCCAGCCGTATGGTTTAAAGCAACATTACGGCTGTCTGCAACTAAACGGTCAATAAACTTAATACTTGATGGGTCAGTAGTTAAAGATGAATAGCGCTCTTCAAGCTCTTTCTTCTCTTTTTTCGATAAATTCGCAATTTGTTTATCAAGCACATTGTTATTTGAAAGTGCAATGACACCAAGTCGCCAACCAGTCGCACCAAAGTATTTAGAGAACGAGTAAACCAAAATGGTGTTATCAGGACAGATTGCAAAAAGTGATTTGAAGTTATCGGCAAACGTACCATAAACGTCATCAGTCAAAATAATCAGATCGGGGCGTTTTTTGACAATATCCGCCAAAATCGCAAGTCCTTCATCACTCATTTTGACCGATGGCGGGTTACTTGGGTTGACCAAGAAGAACGCCTTAATAGATGGATCTTCTAACTTTCGAAGTTCTGACTCTGGATATTGCCAACCGAGTTTAGGGTCAGCCTCAATGAGCACTTCTTCAAGCTGGTAGTCATTAAGTTTTGGAATTTCCAGATATGGCGTAAAAATGGGACTACCAATGGCAATGCGGTCGCCGTTTTTAATGATTTTATTTTCTTTGAGTGAGTTAAAGATATAGGCCATTGCGGCTGTTCCGCCTTCAACAGCAAACAAATCTAAATCTCTTTTTTGCATGCCTTGGACGCCCATTTCTCGTAAGACGTACTCTTTAATAATCGTTTCACTCACTCTGAGCATTCGGTCTGGCACTGGGTAGTTACAGCCTAAAATTCCTTCAACCATTTCAAGTAAAAACAGATCAGGGTCTAAGCCTAATTGGTCACGGACATAAGACACCGCTTTGCCTAAAAAGACCACACCGGGTTTATCGCGGTTTTCTAAAATGAAGTTATCAAAACGTGACTGGAGTCCAACAGGGCGAGGGAAACCACCTAAACCTTCTGGCATATATGAAAACGAAAACTCGGATTCGGTTGCCGAAAACAAACCCAGTTGAAAGAATGCTCGGCGTGGGATAGTCGCAAGAAAGTTCGGATTACCACGCCCAGCATTTAACATCATGCGGTCAGTTCGGCTTTGAGCTAATTCTATTAAATTATCTTTCAGTTCAAATGGACTGAGTTTTGCATATTTAGAATAATCGACTTTCCCCATGGGACGTCTCCTTAATTATAGTGAGATGAATAAAATTTCTAATTCAATGTATAAAATCAGGCCAAGCCTACGATCAGTGGTCCGAGTAAGGTTAAGAACACATTTGCTAGGGCATAGGTAATTGCAAATGGAACGGTCGGAATCGAGTTTCCTGCTTTGTCTAAAATTGCACCAAATGCAGGGTTTGCACTGCGTGAACCAGATAGCGCACCAGCCATCACTGCAACGTTGCTGTAACGCAGAACATAACGAGCAAACAGCATGGAAAGTAAGAGAGGAACTAGGGTTACCACCACGCCAATCATAAAGAGTGAAAGACCACTTTCTTTAATGGTTTGAATGGCCTGTAAACCTGATTGTAAGCCGACCGCTGCAACAAAGCCTGCCAACCCCAAGTCTTTAAGAAGCTGTGAAGCCGCTAACGGCATATTGCCATGCACCTGATTTCTGCTTCGGATCCAACCAAAGAGAAGACCCGAGAGTAACGCGCCACCACCAGCACCAAGCGTTAATGGCACATCTCCTAAACGAATCACAAAAAGACCGATCGCTAAACCGACCACAAGGCCTGCACCATGAAAAATCCAGTCTGTTTTTAAGCTTTCAGGCAAGGCTTTGCCTGCTTCTTTCACCAAACGGTCGAGGTCGCTTTTTGTACCATATACGGTAACTACATCGCCTTGTTTTAAAACGGTGTCGTCACTTAACGGTTGAGATTCATCATTACGCTTAATTGCAAGTACATAAATACCGTGTTTTAAATACGCAGGAGTATTGGCTTTAATATCTCCCAAGGTACGGTTAATGTATTTGGAATTTCGTAGGATGACATCACTGGTATCCATAATCATTTCCATACCTTGCGATGACTGTAATTCGGGTCCGATTTGGTCAGCCACCGAAACTACACTGGCGCGGCGACCGACCAGTAAGACGACATCGTCAGTTTGTAAAGTCAGTTCGGGAGCAACATCAATAAACTGATCTTTACGTTTTAACCGTTCAATCGTAATACTGGCTTGTTTTGCTTCAAGTTCCGCAATAGTGTGTCCGTTGGCTTGTTTGACTTTATAAATACGACCAACAATTTCCGGCATTGCAAGTTCTTGACCCGGCGCGAGTTCAAAAGCACCTTTGAGTCGTTCACTTTGAGCTTTCAAAGCATCGTCGTGAATTTCTTTACCCATAAATTTAGGCAAGATATTCACACAAACAATAATCGCGCCCAATGAACCAAAAATGTAAGTCACGGCATAGCCAATCGCGACATTTGCTTGAAGTCTTTGAATTTCAGCTAGAGGCAAATCGAGTCTCGAAATGGCATCTCCGGCAGTACCAATAATGGCAGATTGAGTCATACCACCAGCGGCGAGTCCGGCAGCCAAACCTTTATCCAGATGGAAAATTTTGGCCATGACTAAAACGGTGACTAAACCACACACTGCCATAAATACAGCTAAAAGAATTTCTTTTATGGACTGTGGTCCGAGTGATTTAAAAAACTGGGGGCCACTTTCAAACCCTACGGCGTAAATGAAGAGAGCAAACAAAATTGCTTTAACGCCGTTATCGACCGGTACGCCAATAAGACTTAAAACGACCGCTACAAGTAAGGAGCCTGCGACTCCGCCAAACTGAAATTTTCCGAACTGGAACTGTCCGATCCAGAAACCTATTGCGAGTGATAAGAACAATAATATTTCGGGGCTGTGTTTTAAAACACCTTGTAACCATTCAATCATTTTGATCTCACTTTTATTATTAGATCTATCTTTAATATATAAATTTATTTATTTTTCATTTTTAAAATACAATATGAAAATTACTTAAGCAAACCTTCAATTTTATTGCTTTTCTTAAGTTTAATTATAAAAATTAATGAGTTTAAATTGCTTCCAATTCAAGGTGTTCCGGTAATTCTGAGTAATTAAATTGGTTTTTATTTTTTTAATGTAAGGTAAAATTTACTTACAATAATATAAAGAATATTTTGTGAAAAAATATCGCGTTTATTCTGTATTTATTAGAAGTGATTTTTATTAAGATATTGATATTTAGTGTATTTTATTATTTTTTTGTTAAAGGTGGGGTTCTTTTTTTATAAATTAAAAAACAATCTACTTAAAATTAAATTTCTGTTAAATATGTCACATAAATTAAAATTTAATATATTTAAAGTACATTTAAATTAATCTTTATAATAAGAGTTATTTTAAAGAAAATGTAATTTTAGGATTTTTTATTTGAGATAGATTTATATAAAAATATAAAGCTTCAATATAAAGAAGCTTTATATTTGAGAAAATTTAGCTTATTAAAAATAGTAAGTTGGAGTGATTTAATTGAGACGATTAACTGACTGATGTTAAGGTTTTTAAGTAAAGATCAGCTCGCTGTGCATGACCAAAGCACCAATCTTCTGGGCTATTTTGTACAATCACAAACATAACATCCTGCTCTGGAATCTTAAATTTTTGATGGAGCTGTGCTGTTACATGCTGCATTAAATCTGATTTTTGCTGAGCTGTTCTGGCTTTACCAGAAGTGATGTATAGCAGCATAAATTTTTCAGTGCGGGAAGATTCCACCCAGTAATTAGGATCAACATATATATTGCCTTGAGCTAAGTGTTCAAAGAAATGAAAGCAATCATTTGGGGGAGTATCAAAATAACTTTCCATACAAGTTTGCACAATTTTCGAAATTTGAGCTTTCTCAAGATCTGTATATGCATAACTAGTCGTAAAACGAATCATGGGCATGACCATATCTCCTCTGGCATATGTTCAAGTGCGGAAATGGCAGTAGGTAAGCCTGCATAAAAAGCAATATGCGTAATGGCTTCAATAATTTGCTCTTTGGTGATGCCTTGAGTTAAGGCATTTTTGACATGCCATTCGAGCTGTGAATAACGCCCTTGTAAAACAAGTGTAGTGATTGTAATAAAACAACGTGTTTGAGTATCAAGCACAGGCCTTTGCCAAATATCTGCAAATAAGTAGTCTTTGCCGAACTCATACAGCTTGGGCGAAATACTTTCTAAGTTATGAATATCAATTTTTCTGAACATTTTAGGACTCAACACTTATGCTGTTGTCGCTAATATGGCAGTTTGTTATAGTTTAAAAAATCAAAACTTTTCTAACCAATGATTCGGTTTTTATGAATGATTATGCCAAACTTCCAACCAATCTTGATTTAGACGCCTTACGTGCGTTCGTTAAAGGAATTGAGCTTGGAAGTTATCAGCTAGCAGCACAACACTTATGCCGTTCACCGGCCGCAATTAGCGCGCAATTAAAAAAATTAGAGCAACAAACAGGCTGCCAGCTTCTTAGAAAGCAGGGGCGTTTATTAGAATTAACCCCTAGTGGTGAATTGTTATTGAGCCATGCTAAAAACATGTTGGCGATTAATGATACGGTGCTTTTAAAACTACATCGGACTCAGGCCAGTGGCGTCATTCGTTTTGGTCTACAAGAAGATTTTGCTGAGGGAACCTTACAACAACTCATCGCTCAGTTTATGTTGCAGCATCCTAATGTACAGTTTCAGATTCAGGTCGACCGAAATCAGAATTTGATAGAGAAAGTACAAAAGCAAGAACTAGATTTGGCGCTTATTTGGCAGCAACCCCCCGTAATTGAAAACTTTTATGAACTCAAAAGTGTCGAGACAAAATGGTTGTTTTGCGCCCATGCGCATATTCAGCAAATTATTGAAGATAAAGCTTCTATTCCACTCGTGGTATTGCAGCAACCTTGTATGTTAAGACATATGGCGATTGAGGCACTTGAACAGGCGGGGCTGGCTTGGCATATTGCTTATGAGTGTAACTCTGTTCAAGCATTATGGCCTGCTGTACGGGCAGGTATTGGCATAAGCTTGAGATCATGTTTTCAGATTCCTTCAGACATTCATCGCATACAAAGTGATGTATTGCCGGAACTTAAGCCTTTAAATTTTGGTCTCTATTTCAACTCCACCACACAATCTGTACATATTATTCAGCAGTTTCAACAATATATTGAACAGCACCTACGGTAATTTTTATTCTAAAATTTCCATTGTCTGATATAGCTTTTAGATTGATTAATATTTTAATTTATCTTAGTAATAAACAGAGCTTTATGTGACACAGTAAAACGATAAACCTTAGAGTATAACTATGAAGCTTAAAGAATTAGCAGGTTGTGAGGAGTGCGATACCGTCTATCGTAGAGTCCCGCTTGCTTACGGAAAAAGAGCTTATTGTGTCTGCTGTGGTGCGGAACTTTATCGGCATACCAAACCGTTTACCACGTTGTTAGCTTTAATTTTAACGGCCTTAATTGTATTTGTTATTGCCAATAGCTTTCCGATTGTAAAAATTGAGTTGCAAGGCAATATATCCGAAACCACTTTACTCGGTGCCGTATGGGTGATGTTTCATTATGATCGGGCCTTCGTTGGTGTCCTCATTTTAATCACTACGTTTATAGTGCCGCTTTCATATTTGTTATTAATGGCTTATGTCCTTGGTACGGTGAGTGTATTTAAAAGACGCCCCAAGTTTTTAGTCGGTGCCTTACGTACACTTTATTTTATGAGAGTGTGGGGAATGGTTGAGGTGTTCCTGATTGGAATTTTGGTCACTCTCGTAAAGTTAATGGGTATGGTGCTGGTTATTCCCGAAATTGCCTTGTGGGCATTTGCGGTCTTAAGCCTATTAATGGTTTATATTACATCCATAAAAGTCAGTGACATATGGAACGAAATTGATAGGTCACAATTATGAAAACAATAAAAAATGTGACTACAGTGAAAACCGAAAATACCGATACGGTTCTAAAGCAATATCCAAGAGCCAAAGATCTTTCACTTATATTGTGTCACTGCTGCGGGTTATTAAACTCATCAAAAGTAGATAAAGCAGTCGCTGGTAAAAAACATCAAGTTTTACGCTGTGTGAGATGCCACAGTGTGCTGCACCAACGTAAACCGGGAAGTTTAAACCGTACCTTTGCTTTAGTGGTTGCTGCAACTATTCTTTATATACCGGCAAATGTGCTGCCCATGACGGTGACTGACTCTCTTTTAGGAAGTCAGCAAGATACCATTATGAGTGGCGTGATTTACTTTTGGCAAAATGGAGACTATTTGGTGTCGGTGGTCATTTTTATGGCCAGTATTTTTATTCCGATGCTTAAGCTATTTATTTTGTATTTCCTGTTATTGGTTGTATATATACAGTCATCGGCAGCTTGGAAATTTGCGCCTGAGCAATGTATTAAACTTTATCGAATTGTAGAATTTGTCGGGCGTTGGTCTATGATTGACGTGTTTGTGGTCGCTTTATTGACTGCTCTCATTCAAATTCAATCGCTTGCCACTATTTTAGCAGGGCCGGGTTCTATCGCCTTTGGTGCAGTTGTGGTTTTGACCATGTTTGCATCTTTAAGTTTTGACCCACGTATTATTTGGGATAATTTTTATTCATCTCAAAATACGAATAAACCCAATCAGTTTTCCTCGGAAAAAGCCACAATTATTCAGGCAGAGCACTCGTCCTTGAATAATGATTCCATTAATCCCAGTCAATAAAAGAAAAATGAGTATGTCTGAAAACAAAACAACCAGCGGTACCTCAGATCATCATGAGACAGATGTTGAACTGGAAAACATGAATGATTTACCAGAACCTCAAGAAAAGAAAAATCGGTGGAAACCTTTACTTATCTGGATTGTCCCACTGGTTGCACTTTTAATTGCACTTTCACTCGCGGTGAAAGCGTTACTGTCGAATGGGCCAACGATTGAAGTGTCTTTTCGTACAGCCGAGGGTTTAGTCGCAGGTAAAACAACAGTTCGCTATAAGCAAGTGGATATTGGGGTGGTACGGCAGATTGCTCTTGCAGAAGATCGTTCGCGCGTTATTGCACGTATTGATTTACGTAAAGATGCAAGCAACTTTGCTGCCCAAGATTCACGGTTTTGGGTGGTGCGGCCACGCATTGGGACGAGCGGAGTTTCAGGCATAGATACCTTATTGTCGGGTTCATATATTGAAGTGGATGGCGGGAAATCGCCCGAGAAAAAACTTGAATTTACGGGGTTAGAAATACCACCCGTTATTACCTCAGATGTACCGGGCAAAGTATTTTTCCTAAAAGCCGATGATTTAGGGTCTTTAGATATCGGTTCACCGATTTATTATCGTCGAATTAACGTAGGGCAAATTACCGCCTATAACTTAGCAGATGACGGTAAAAGCGTAGAGCTTCAGACTTTTATTCGTGCGCCGTATGATAAGTTTGTAACAACAGACGCTCGTTTTTGGCAGGCAAGTGGTATAGACGTCACCTTAAATGCTTCAGGCTTTAATTTAGATACTCAGTCGCTTGCAAGTATTGTCGCTGGTGGTATTGCGTTTGGTTTCCCTGAAAACTCAAATGCAACTGTAGCAGCCAATAAGAGTCACTTTAATCTTTGGGACTCAAAAGCTGAGGCATTAAAAGAACCAGATGGACAACCGCGTGGCGTGATTATGTACTTTGATCATTCATTACGTGGGTTAGCAGTTGGTGCACCAATCGACTTCATGGGTATTGAAATTGGTAGTGTTAAATCAATTAATGCAGAGTTTTATAACAACTATAAACAGATTCGTATGCGTGTTGAGGCGGTAATTTATCCGTCACGCGTTGAAAATGGCTTGGCACTCAATCCAAACAGTGAAATTTTCAAAGATTTTGTTGAGCATGGATGGCGTGCACAAATGAGAACGGGCAACCTCTTAACAGGCCAAAACTATATTGCGTTAGACAAGTTCCCTAAAGCTAAACCGGCAACTTTACAAACGCTAAATGATGGTCGTGTAGTGATTCCAACCACTGCAACAGAGCTAAGTGGTTTGCAGGCGCAGGTTTCTCAAATTGCTGACAAGTTAACCAAATTCCCGTTAGTAGAAATTGGGCAAGATGTTCGTAAAACGCTTAAGAACATGAATACAGCTATTGAGTCTACTGACAAGCTGGTTAAACAGTTAGACGGTAAAGTCGCACCTGGTTTACAGGCAACCTTAGACGATGTTCGTAAAACTGTAAGATCGTCCGAGTCTATCTTGTCGAGTGATGCGCCGTTACAACAAGACGTACGTAAAGCACTGCAACAGATGACTCGTGCGGCTGCTTCTTTACAGCTCATGTCAGATTATATTGAGCAACATCCTGAATCTATTATTCGTGGTAAGAGACCAGAGGCCAACGATGAAAAATAAAAAGAACCAATCATTTCAACACTCTCAGGTAGCCAAATGGCTGCTTGGGAGTGGGGTACTTTTAACAGCGGTTGCTATGGCAGCCTGTTCTAGTTCGCCAACGCCAAATTACTATACGATTAGCCCTAAAGTAACTCCGGCAGTCAACTCAAGTATTCGAGTTATTGAAGTTCTACCGGTTGGTCTTCCAGACCGTTTAGATCGTGCGCCTTTGGTGCTACAGGACAGTAATGGCAAGTCAACTGTACTGGATAATGAGCGTTGGACTTCGACCATGAGTACGCAATTACGTGATACCTTGTCGGCGGGTTTACAGCAAAAATTAGGCGCTATTGATAGCTATAGTAGTGGGCTTGCTGGAAATAATCAGCCTTTATACCGAGTTTCTACAGACTTTTCTCATTTCGATATTGTAGATAACAGCAATATCAATGTTGCAGTGTCTTGGGTGGTGAAGCGTCAAATACCGCCTACTCAATTAGAATCATCTAATCCAAAAGTCATCACAAATGCGGGTTCGCAGCTCAATTGTCGAATTGCTTTTAAACAGCCGATTGATCAAAAAGCTAAAAAACTTGAAGCAATTGTTAGTGCTTCAAGTGAGGCAATGAGCCAGATTATTAATACGGTTTCTTCTTCCATCTTGGCGCTAGATTCAAATAAAAAAGTAGTCGTCAACAATGGTATTTGTTCGTAGCAAGATGTTTTAACAAAACCCTTTATCTGCCTAAAACAGATAAAGGGTTTTTTATTTTAGTTGCCTCTATAGGTTGAGTAACCGTAAGGGCTGAGCAGTAACGGAATATGGTAGTGATTTACACTGCCGTCCACTTTAAAAATCACGGGTACTTCGCTAAAGAACGTTTGCTGTTTGTTCTTTTTAAACCATTCTTCTGTTTTAAACGTAACTTTATAAACACCTTGTTCTAGTTTTTTATTTTCCGGATAGAGCGCAGTAATACGACCATTTGAGTCTGTCACTTGTTGGTTGAGTTTCACCCACTGGTTATTGGTGTTCTTCTCCAAAACCACTTCAACCTGAGAAGAGGGTAAACCTGTCTCTAGGTTTAATACATGCACGCTAAGCGGATTGGTTTGTGCAAATGTAGCTGAGGCTATAAATAAAGAAGATAAAGCAATAAATGATTTATTCATGTGATGTAGCTCCTTATGAGTTAAAAACGGTTTCAATGGCTTTGCTTGCACACTGATTGTCATTTTGCGCGCCGCCAGCACCCGCAACCCCAATTGCGCCGATCACTTGGTTCTCAAAACGGACAGGTACGCCACCGCCTAACAAAAGTAAATTTGCTACGGTAGTTAAATTTTTTGCATCGGGGTTTTGGTTACTGTTTTGGCTTAAAACTAAGGTCGATGTTTTGGTCGATAATGCGGTATACGCTTTTTTCTCGGCAGCCATTAAATTATGCGGGCCTACCAACTCATGCCGCTCGGCAGTTAAAGTATTACCGCCACGATCTACGACAACGACCGCAATATTTTGATTTAGTTGTTTACATGCCTGTTTAGCACTGTCGGCTAGCAGATGGGCGGTTTTAAGATCTAACGAATAAACTTGATTCAAAGCAGGGGGCTGTGCAAAAGTACTATTTGCAAATAGCACTGTTGTGAGTAGCAGCCAGTTTATTTTGTTCATAATGATTGCCTCTATGTCGCTTTGAAAATCTTAAACAAATTGCCTAATTTCAAGCATGACAATCACATTACAAAGTTGTCATTTTTCTAATGAGTCTCTACAAAATGCGTATCCTTATTATTGAAGACGAGATCAAAATCGCCACTTATTTGGTCAAAGGGTTAAAAGAATCCGGATACCAAGCCGAGTGCGTACATTTAGGGCTTCAAGGTTTGGAAATGCTAAAAAGAGATCAATATGACTTGCTTATTCTTGACGTGATGTTGCCGGACATAGAGGGTTGGAGCGTACTACAGGTACTACGCCAGTTTTCAAAAATTCCGGTGATTTTCTTAACAGCAAAAGATCAGGTCATGGATAGAGTGAAAGGGTTAGAGTTAGGTGCAGACGATTACTTGGCTAAACCCTTTTCCTATATTGAACTCTTGGCACGCATTAAAAGTTTGTTAAGACGACAGCAGTATTTGCAAGAAAATGAGTTGTCTATAAGTGATCTAAAAATGGATTTGGTGGGGCATAAAGTATGGCGTAATGGCAACTTAATCGAACTGAGTAAAACCGAATTTAACTTATTACGTTATTTATTGGTCAATAAAGAACAAATCGTGACGCGTAGACAAATCGGTTCTGAGGTCTGGAATATTAACTTTGACACTGATACTAACTTTATTGACGTTGCAGTACGCCGTTTAAGAAGCAAAATTGATGAAGGATATGAACCAAAACTTATCCATACCATCCGTGGCTTGGGCTATAAAATTTCGGTTAGCTTATGAACTTTAAATTTCTGCGTTCGCTTGAAGTCCGTATTACCATACTGGTCACGCTTTGTTCGGCTCTCATTTTATGTTCAGTCGGCTTTATGACCTATTTAGGCATTAACCAAATTTTATTAAAGCAGCAAGATAAAGCTTTAGTAGACCGAATTAATCGTTTGGAAATTTTGCTACAAGACAGTGAAAATGTTGAGCAAATTATTGCGCGTCCTAAGCTGTATCAAAACATGCTTGGCAACCAAGACAACTTATTTTTACTCATTCATAAAGACAAAGCTTTAATTAATATCAATCCACTCCATATTCAGCTACCTCAGCTTGCAGAGCGAACAAATCTTCAATTTCAGGACTTGGCTAACAACTCATATCCAACGCGAATTGCATGGAAAACCATCACTATTAATCAGGAACCTTATCTGCTTATTGCGGGTAAACAGTGGTCTGAGCGCATCAATATTCTTTTACCATTTCAAAAGAATCTTTTGATGTATGTGGTAGGAGGAATTCTTGCAATTTTTGCTCTTTGTATTTTGATATGCCATTTAGGGTTGCGTTCGCTACAACGGCTTCGCAAGCAAACTCACTCAATTAACGTAAATCAGCTACAAAAACGCTTAGACCTACCAAATTCACCTTTAGAAGTTGAGCTGCTTTCTAAAGATATAAACCATATGCTTGAACGTATTGAAAAGGGCTATACGCAGCTCAATCGTTTTTCTGAAGATATCGCACATGAGTTCCGTACGCCGTTAAATAACTTGATAGGACAAACCGAGATTGCTTTAACAGATGAGCGTTCAGTAGAGCAATATCAAGATTTGTTGGTGTCTCATTTAGAGGATTATCACAGATTAAAACGCATGATTGATAGCATGTTGTTCTTGGCAAGAGCTGATCAAAAAATGGTGCTTGTTAACAAACAGCAAATCAATATTCAGGACGTTTTAGATGGGCTATGCCAGATTTTTGAATATCAATTTGAGGAACAAGACTGCCACATTAGTTTTAATCTAGAAGTTCCAATGTTATTTGCAGATCCAGAGTTATTTCAACGAGCGGTTTACAACCTTGTTTTAAATGCGCTGGTTCATGGGGGCTATAACAGAACTATCTTGGTTACAAGTAAATATAAAACACTTGATCACAAGAATATGGTGAGCCTAAGTGTGATAACCAGTGGTATTTCAATTGCTGAACATCAACTTGAACATCTTTTTGAACGATTCTACCAATGTCATTCAAGCCGAACTGATGAGAGTCAGACAGGAGGCTTAGGTCTATCTATTGTGGCTTCTATTATGGATTTACATCATGGCTCATACCGTGCTTATAACACGGCTGTAGGAGTATGTTTTGAGCTTGATTTTCCAATTGCAGATACTCCATAGAAATACAATTAACTACCTATAAATGTTGCTTAATTTTAAATTTCACACTTTGTTCACAACCCTCTGAAGTATGTTTAAACACATGAAATAAATATAGGAGGATCATGATGAAATTATTATTTAAATCAATTGTGATGAGTAGCAGTCTGGCCGCGGTTAGTCTATTGGCCCCTTTAAGTACCTATGCAGAAACTACCACTAAACCCGTAGCTGTTGACGCTATCGATATTAATAAATATGTAGGTAAGTGGTATGAGATTGCGCATTTACCTATGTTTTTTCAGCGTAATTGTATAGCCAATACAACAGCAACCTATTCGATTAACGCAGATAAAACCGTGGGCGTTTTAAATAGTTGTACGAATAAAAAAGGCGAAGTGATTTCATCTGAAGGTGTGGCTTATCCGCAAAATGAAGGTAATAGTAAACTAGAGGTAAGCTTCTTACCTTCCGGTTTAAGATGGATTCCTTTTACCAAAGGTGACTATTGGGTGCTTAGAGTTGACCCATATTATCAAGTCGCTTTGGTGGGTGGGCCAAGTACAGAATATTTATGGATTCTTTCTCGTAGCCCTCAAATTGATCAAGCAACATATAACTCTTATTTGCAAACGGCAAAACATTATGGCTATGATGTTTCCAAACTCATTAAAACAACACAAACAAATTATTGAAATCGCTGATTATGTTGGCTTTTAAATTTGGCTCATAAATCTGTGAACTTCACATAAAATTCATTGCGCATTTTCTAAATTAGAACCAAAAGAAATGCTTTAGATCAGGAAGAATCAATGTCTAAATTTTTTCTACGCTGGATCGATAGCTGGTCAGATTCAGAAAATGCGCAAATGGATGCTTCTAGCGAATATGTCATTGAAAAGAAAATTCAATGGTTAAGAATCATACCTTTTATTCTATTACACATCGCTTGTTTAGCTGCTTTTTGGGTAGGGGTGTCTTGGTTTGCTGTGATTTTCATGCTTGGCTTTTACCTAATACGCATGTTTGCAATTACCGCTTTTTTTCACCGTTATCTTTCCCATAAAACCTTTCAAACCTCCCGTATTGTCCAATTTATTTTTATCTTGATTGGAACCATGAGTGCACAGCGCGGACCGTTATGGTGGGCAGCACACCACCGTTATCACCATCATTTTACTGACACCGAACAAGATCCGCATTCAGCGAAAGCAGGTTTTTGGTATTCGCATGTAGGCTGGTTTTTAAACGAACAGAATTTTGCCACTCGAAAAAAAGTCATTAAAGACTGGTTGAAGTATCCGGAACTGATTTGGCTTGACCGATTTAGCTTACCTGTTGTGATTTTGACGGCTTTGGCAATTTACGGTTTAGGTTCATGGCTGGCGCAGCGTTTTCCTGCGTTGGGTACCAATGGCTTACAGCTTTTGGTATGGGGTTTTGTGATTTCTACTGTGCTGTTAACACATGCGACTTTATGTATTAATTCACTTGCGCATCGTTATGGTTCACGAGAGTTTAATACGGATGATGATAGCCGTAATAACTTTTTCCTCTCTTTAATTACTTTAGGTGAAGGATGGCACAACAACCATCACTTTTACGCGGGTAGTGTGCGTCAAGGTTTTTATTGGTGGCAGATCGATATTACCTTTTATGTGTTAAAAGTCATGTCTTTATTTGGTTTGGTATGGGGATTAAAGCCAGTACCAGAGAAGGTTTATCAATATAAAAAAACTAAAAATCTACCGATAGAAAAAATTGAAAATGGGGAAGTACTATGAAGATTGCCATTATTGGTTCAGGTATATCGGGGCTTTATGCGGCTTGGAAATTGTCAAAACAACATCAGGTTACGATATATGAAAAAAATAACTATTTTGGCGGTCATACAGATACGCATGAGCTTGATATAGACGGTACTAAGATAGCGGTAGATAGCGGTTTTATTGTGTTTAATGACTATAACTACCCGTTATTTACTGACATGCTTAAAAATTTGGGAGTTGAAACCCAATATAGTGATATGAGTTTTTCGGTAAATAATTTGGTGAGTGGGCTTCAATATAATCCTTCAAAAAAATGGTCGCTCTTTGCTCGTCCGCAAAACTTTTTAAATCGTAAATTTCTACAAATGCTCTCAGACTTGCTGCGTTTTTACGATGATAATAAAGATATAGATGTGGCGGATATTGATCCAAATTTATCGATTGAAGACTATTTAGATCAACATAAATATAGTGCCGAGTTCCGTTATGAGCATCTTTATCCGATGTGCGGTGCATTATGGTCGGCACCTGTTGAGCAGGTAGGCCAAATTCCATATCGATTTGTGGTAAGTTTTTTTCAGCATCATCGTATGTTGCAGCTAAAAGAGCGGCCACAATGGCAAACGGTTAAACACGGTTCGGCAAGTTATATTCGTGCTATTCAAAAGAGTTGCCCATCGCTAGAATGGAAGTTTGCAGAAGTAAAAGGTGTGAGCCGTTCCCCTGAAACCGTGTGGATCGAAACTTCAGAAGGGCAAGCACAATATGACTGGGTGATTTTTGCAAGTCATGCTGATGATAGTCTAGGTTTAATAAAAGATGCTTCATCGCTTGAACAAGAGATATTAAGTCAGTTTGATTATCAAGATAATCATATGGTGGTGCACCGCGATCTTTCAATTATGCCTAAAAGCCGTTTGCAGTGGGCAAGCTGGCATGTACATGTAACTCCTACATCGCAAGTTCAAAACAATGAGTCTGCCATACATTATGGTTTTACCTATTGGATGAACAATTTACAAAACTTACCCTGCAAAACTCAGATTTTCTGTACTTTAAATCCCAATATGCAAATTAAAGCCGAAGATATTTTGGTTGAACGTCATTATCGACATCCGGTATTTGATGCAAACGAGATTCAAGCTCAATCTCGTTGGCAAGAAATTAGTGGACGAAATCGTACTTCATTTTGTGGAGCATATTGGGGATGGGGCTTTCATGAAGATGGCGCTCGCAGTGCAGCACGTGTTGTTGAGCAACTCTTAGCGTTATAAAAATAAAACGGGAGCTTATCAAATGTTATTAAATAAAATGGCTATCGCTCCCGCACTTATTCGTCACAGACGTTATAGTCCCAAAACTCACCAATTTACATCGACCTTAAATTATTTATGGTTTGACCCAGATCAATTAAATGAAATTACACAAGATTGTTTATTTTGGTCGACTGATCATTGGAATGTATTAAAACTATCCGAAAGTGATTTTTTAAATATGTATAGCGGTTCGGTAAGGGATCGAGTAGGAAAAGCGCTACTGCAAAATAACAACTTATATATGGGTTCAGATTGGCAAATTAGAGTATTGGCTTTGCCTCGTTGTTTGGGTTTTCGCTTTAATTCAGTCGTATTTTATTTTGTTTTAAGTCAAACAGGCCAACCGCTATTTATTCTTAGCGAAATTACCAATACCCCGTGGAATGAGCGAAAAGTCTATACACACGACTGTATAAAACAACAAGGTCAGGTGGGTGATTATCAGAGTTTCGATTTTAACTTTGAAAAATCATTTCATGTTTCGCCGTTCATGCCTATGCAGTTGACTTACCGTTGGCGGTTTAGTTTTTCAGACTTACAAAATGTTATTCATATGCAGCTCTTTGAAGAGAAAAAACAAGTCTTTGATGCCACTATGCGCTTTGAACTTGTGCCCATCACATTTCCTTCACAGCAATATCGATATGCTCTTATCAACAGCCTAGCACCTTTTAAAATGTTGTTTTCAATATATTTAGAGGCATTTAAGTTGTGGCGAAAAAAAGTTCCATTTTATCGTCATCCTAAAAAGATCAAGGTAGATAAGACATGATAAAAACATTTCTTTATGGTGAAGATGACTCACTACCGTTATTGCTCAAGAGTCTTCTCAAACTACGTCATGGACAGATCACTTTTCAGGGCGCGTGGAATGGGACGGTCGGTGAAGTTTCAGACTTACATGCTGTGATTGAAGTCCACAATCCTTTATTGATGGATCTCATTTTAAAAAATGGTGTTTTGGGAGCAGCAGAAGGCTACATCCGTGGTGACTGGAGCAGCGAGCACCTTGTCGAGTTGATTCAGATCTTGGCACGTAATCGAGCTGTATTGGACCAAATCAACCAGAATGTTATTGCTCAAGCGAGCCAGTTTTTTCTTAAAGCTTGGTATCAAAACCGGAAGAATTCTATAAGTGGTAGCCGTAAAAATATCGCCGAGCACTACGACTTAAGCAACGACTTTTTTAAATTATTTTTAGATCCGTCTTTAATGTATTCGAGCGCCGTTTTTGAAAATGAAAACATGACTCTCGAAGAAGCATCTGATTTAAAAAAAGAGATCATTTGTAAAAAGTTAGATTTAAAACCACTAGATCATTTGGTTGAAATTGGAAGTGGGTGGGGTGGTTTTGCAATTTATGCAGCTCAACATTATGGCTGTAGAGTAACCACAATTACCATTTCACAAGCTCAATATGATGAAGCCGTTACTCGTGTAAATGAAGCTGGCTTGGCACATCGAATTGATGTGCAACTTAAAGACTACCGTTTGCTCGAAGGTAAGTTCGATAAGCTGGTTTCAATTGAGATGGTTGAGGCGGTTGGTGCGCAATATTTATCGACATACTTTGATCAATGTAAAGCACTCTTAAAACCGAAAGGTTTGGCATTTATTCAAGCCATTACCATTGAAGATTTCCGATATAAAAAAGCACTAAATACAGTTGATTATATTAAGCGCTATATTTTTCCTGGTAGCTTTATCCCTAGCATAAGTGTATTGACTCAAACCGCCTCTGAGAGTGGTTTAAGGTTGAAGCATTTAAATGATATTGGTTTAAGTTATGCGCACACACTTCATCACTGGCGAGCACGTTTTTTAGCAGCGCGGGAACAAGTATTGGCTTTAGGTTTCGATGAAAACTTCATTCGGATGTGGGATTTCTATTTATGTTATTGCGAAGGCGGTTTTAAAGAAGGCGTGATAAGCAATGTTCACTTGTTGTTTGAAAGTACCAGTTACTAGCTCAAACAGCTCAAGTAAGGAGACTGCTGATGTTTTTGAATTTACTGATTCTAGATTTAATGATCATGTTGCTGAGCTGGCTACTTGCCACTCTAAATGGCCGAGCTGGAATTGTAGATGCTGCATGGAGTTTCTGTCTGGCAGTGAACATTATTGTTTCTTCTTTACTCATTTCAGTTGCCCCAGTTGAAGTGCGCCTTTTTATTGGTATTTTTAGCGGCTTATGGTTTTTAAGATTATTTTGGCACCTGTTAAGACGTTATCAATCTGAACAAAAAGAAGATGGCCGTTACGCGAGCATGCGTAAAGCGATGGGTAAGTTTCAGCATATTGGCTTTTTATTCTTTTTTATCTTTCAAACACTTTTAGTGCTTTTGTTCTTTTTGCCGATGTGGATGCTCCTCAATGTAGAGGCAACTGAATGGAGTAGTGGATATAAAGTCGCTTTAGTAATTGCTGCTGTCATCATGGCAATTGCTTTCATTGGAGAGCAGCTCGCTGATCAGCAGTTATACCGATTTAAATTAAATCCAGATCATCATGGCAAAACGATGGATCAGGGTTTATGGCGTTATTCACGTCACCCCAATTATTTTTTTGAATGGTTACACTGGTTTGCCTATCCAATTATTGGTTTAGCGGCAGGCCAATACGTATTGTGGATTTATCCGTTACTCATGTGGCTATTTTTATATTACGTCACGGGTATTCCATTTAGTGAAAAACAGGCAATTAAAAGTCGCGGTCAAAATTATCTTGATTATCAACAAAAAACGTCAATGTTTATACCGCGGAAACCAAAAAAATAGGTGCGCATATGGATTTTATCGTTCATCAGTCTTTGAAAATTGTTGAAAGTGGTGTGATTCCAGACCATGCAATTCGGGCTGCAATTCGAGCTTTAAGCAAAAAGCGTTTAATTCAGGAAGGCCGTTATGACCCTGAACAAGGGGCACAGCGCTATATGGATGTGCTTAATATGCTGAAAAAGAGCGAAATCGCCGTTGAAACTGATAAGGCAAACGAGCAGCACTATGAGTTACCAACCGAGTTTTTTCAGGCGGTGCTTGGAAAAAGACTGAAATATAGTGCATGTTACTTTCCCACCAAAACAACAACTTTAGATCAGGCAGAAGAGCTTGCACTTCAGCTTTATTGTGAAAGAGCACAACTTAAAAATGGTCAACAGATTTTAGAGTTAGGTTGCGGTTGGGGTTCTTTAACTTTGTGGATGGCAGAAAACTATCCACGATCACAGATTACGGCTGTTTCAAATTCTGCAACCCAGAAAAAGCATATTCTCGGGCAAGCAAAGTTAAGAGGTTTAAGCAATATTGAAGTACTGACCTGTGATGTGAATGTTCTCGAATTAGACCAAGCCCGATT